>JBQCFH010000052.1:0-13617 GCA_051959385.1 Rhizobiaceae bacterium
CCTTGCCGTAATCATCGTAGCGGCCGCTCTCGCGCCACAGATCGGCCGACTGGATGGTCGGCATGATGATTTCGAGCGCGCCGGCGCGGTTCTGCTCCTCGCGGATGATCTGCACGACCTTGTCGAGAACGCGCTTGCCGAGCGGCAGCCAGGAGAAGCTGCCCGCCGCCTGCTGGCGGATCATGCCGGCGCGCAGCATCAGCCTGTGCGACACGATCTCCGCCTCGCGCGGATTCTCTTTGAGGATGGGCAGGAAATAGTGCGACAATCGCATGTAAGGGTCCGTGATGATGCGGGCCGGCGGAATCGGCGACGGCGGTGCGGGAATTTCACGCGCTTCATAGCCATTTCAAGGCGGCTTGGGAACCCGACGGGGCCGCGACCATTTCGATGTCGGCCGGATGCCTGTCCGGCGTGCAGCATCCGCCGAACTGTTGTGCAGTGCAGCACATCAAAGGCCGTTTCTGCGCCAAATTTTTCGTGACAACCCTGCGGCGATTGGTCTAAGGTTTTTGGATAAACGAGGGAGCGGAGAACAAATTCGCTCCCCTACGCGGTCAAAGTCTTGGGAGGATGCGATCCTGGCGCGGTCATGCGCAGCCGCCGGGAAACCGGATTGAGGATCGGACGCGTTTATCTTGCAAGGCCTCGCGCCTTGCATTTTTTTTGTGCAATCGGGATGTGCGGCGCGGGGGGGGGAAGGTGAGGCACTCCTCTCCTTCACCTATGATGACCCACCCCCTCTCCGCCTCGCGGAGCCTGTCCTCGGGCCGGCCAAAGGCCCGGGGGCTCGGCACCTCTGCCCCACTTCGTGATGGCGAGGAAAGGTGCCCGAGCTTAGCCGCCGCGCCTTTCCTCGCCCCCTTCAGGGCAGGGCAATCGCATATGTGGCTTATTACCCCCACCCCTGTCCCCTCCCCACAAGGGGGAGGGAGACGCCGACATCGCTTTCCCAGCTAAAAATCGTCGAAATTTGCGCCTTGCAGCGCCCGGAGCAAAGTCCCCCTCCC
Source organism: Rhizobiaceae bacterium (assembly GCA_051959385.1). Taxonomy (GTDB): domain Bacteria; phylum Pseudomonadota; class Alphaproteobacteria; order Rhizobiales; family Rhizobiaceae; genus Mesorhizobium_L. The sequence goes on from JBQCFH010000052.1 coordinate 1,011, forward strand.
CCTTGTGGGGAGGGGTTAGGGGTGGGGGTATTTCCATATGCGATAGCCTGCCCTGAAGGGGGTGAGGTGCCGAGACCCCGGGTCCGGCCTTTGGCCGGCCCGAGGACAGGCTCCGCGAGGCGGGAGGGGGCCGAATTCCAACGCAATTCCCTTGGCCGCCGTGGAAAATCACTACCCCAACGGCGCGTTCAGCCGCGTGTCTTTCGTGATGATGCCGCCGCGGTCGCCGATCTCGATCGAGCCGTAACGCTGCTTGAAGCATTCCGGCAGCGGCCGGTCGCCCGGGACCGACAGCCAAAGCCGCAGCATGTGACGGCGCTTCTCCGGCTCCGGCCAATCGACGAAGCCCATGCGGTCGTGCAGCATCGAATGGTTGTAGACGAACTGCATGTCGCCCGGTTTCAGCCGCATGGAAAGATGCAGCCTCGGATCGTTGGCGAGGCTGTCGAAAAGATCGAGCGCCTCGACGTGCCGCTCGGTCAGGCGCATGGCGTCGGGGAAACGCTGGGCGCTGTCGATATATTGCCGCTGATACATGCCGGTCAGGTGGCCGCGATGCCAGTTGAGCACGGGTATCTCGAAATAGGGTTTCTGCCCTTCGGGGACCTCGCCGCGCCGGTCGGTGGCGATCGGGTCGAAGAGAAGCGGCACGAGGTCGGGCCGGCGCTTCTGCATCTCGTTATAGATTGTCACCGTGCTGACCAGCAGCGATTCGCCGCCCTGCTTCGCGTCCCGCAGGCACAGCAGGCCGACCACATCGGCGGAATCGGTGTGAAAGGTCTGGCGTTCGGCCGTCTGGTAGATGCGCGTGTTCGTGTCCTTCGCATTGGCGCCCGTATCGCGGACATGGCCGAGTATGTGGCCCTGCGCGTTCTGCGAGCGCGCGCTGCCGAGATGCGAGCCGACGCCGCAGAAGATGGTCGCGGCCAATTCGCGCGAGTAATTCTCGACCGGAAGCCCGCGCAGAACCTCGAAACCGATCCCTTCGACCAGTTTCTCGCGCAGCGCCGTCAGATGGCTCGAAAGGCGCGGCAGGGGGAAATCCGCCTTCTTCAGCGCGCCGATATCGTTCGTCCGCGCCAGATAGGCCCTCCCCGCCGCCTCCAGTTCGGCGATGTCCTCGGCCGACAGATCGACCAGCCAGCGTTCCTTGTGCCTGCCCATGTCCTCGCCGATCCAGGCGGCAGGGGAATCGATGAGCGGCGGCGGCATTTCCATGGCGTATTCCTTCCAAGCGCCCGCTCTTCTGATTTGACGGGCTCGACCGGCAGCTTGCCGCATTCGGGCGCTCGTTGGCAATCCGAAGTCGCATGGTGCCACTTCAGCTCAGATGTGGAACCATTGCGGCGCCCGCCTCTCGGCGCTACCACTTCCCGATCTTCGATGGAGCGCCTCGATGCCTGAAACCGTGACTGCCGCGATGGTCGTAATCGGCGACGAAATCCTTTCCGGCCGCACCAAGGACAGGAATATCGGCCACCTCGCGGACATCATGACGGCGATCGGCATCGACCTGAAGGAAGTCAGGATCGTGCCGGACGAGGAGGACGAGATCGTCGCGGCAGTGAACGCGCTGCGGCCCCGCTACACTTATGTCTTCACCACCGGCGGCATCGGACCGACCCATGACGACATCACGGCCGACGCGATTTCCAAGGCCTTCGGTGTACCCTGCGACTACGATGCCGAGGCGCTCAGGCTGATGCAGGAGGCTTATTCAAAGCGCGGGCTGGAAATGACCGCGGCGCGCAAGCGCATGGCGCGCATGCCGGTCGGCGCGAAGCATATCCGCAATCCGATCTCGACCGCGCCGGGCTTCCAGGTGGAGAACGTCTACGTGATGGCCGGCGTGCCTTCGATCTTCCAGGCGATGCTCGACAATGTCGTGCCGACGCTGAAGACCGGGCAGAAGCTGCTCTCCGCCACAGTTCATTGTCCCCACGGCGAAGGCGCGGTGGCCGAAGCGCTCGCCGCCATCCAGAAGGCGCATCCCGACACGATCATCGGCTCTTACCCGAAATCGTTCGACGGCAAGTTCTCGACCGACCTCGTCATCCGCTCCCGCTCGCCCGAGGCGCTGGCCGCGGCGGAAGCCGAGGTTGCGGCCATGGTCGCCAATATCGGCAGGGCCGCCTGATGGCCGTGGTCGAGACGGAGTGCTGCGTCGTTGGCGGCGGGCCTGCCGGCATGATGGCCGGCTATCTCTTCGCTCGCGCCGGCGTGAAGACGGTGGTGCTGGAGAAGCACGGCGACTTCCTGCGCGATTTCCGCGGCGACACGGTGCATCCCTCAACGCTGGAGATCATGCACGAACTCGGTCTGGCCGAGGAATTGCTGAAGCGGCCGCACCAGAAGATAACCCGGCTCGGCGGCAATTTCGGCGACAAGCATCTGCGGATCGCCGACTTCACCGGCATCGAGGCGCACTACCCCTTTGTCGTGCTCATGCCGCAATGGGATTTCCTCGATTTCCTGGCCGAGAAGGCGAAAGCCCTGCCCTCCTTTTCGCTGCGGATGAATACGGAGGCGACCGGCCTTATCGAGGAAAACGGCCGCATCGTCGGCGTCCGCGCCACCGGAGCGGACGGGGAACTCGAAATAAGGGCGAAGCTCACCATCGGCGCCGACGGCCGGCATTCCACGGTGCGCGACGCAAGCGCGCTCAAGGTGCTCGACATTGGCGCGCCGATCGACGTGTTCTGGTTCCGCGTCGATCGCGACCCCGACCAGGGCGAGGACGTTCTCTTCAACGCCGCCGCTGGCCGCATCGTCGTCACCATCGATCGCGGCGATTACTGGCAATGCGCCTATGTCATCGCCAAGGACGGCGCGCCGAAAATACGCGCCGCCGGCCTGGACGCATTCCGGCGCTCGGTCGTCGAGGCGGTGCCGTGGCTCGCCGCTCACATCGACCAGATCGCGAGTTGGGACGACGTCAAGCTTCTGACCGTGACCGTCGACCGCCTAACGGAATGGGCGCGGCCGGGACTGGTGACGATCGGCGACAGCGCGCATGCCATGTCGCCGGTCGGCGGCGTCGGCATCAATCTCGCCATCCAGGACGCGGTCGCATGCGCCAATCTGCTGGCGGGTCGTCTCGCCGAAGGCACGCTCACCGACGCGGATCTGGCGCGCGTGCGCGAGCGCCGGCTCTGGCCGACGCGCGTCGTGCAGTTCGTGCAGGTGCAGGCGCATCGGCTGATTCTCACGCCGCTGCTCCAAAGCGCCGAGCGCGACCCGAAACCGCCGCTCCCGATCCGCCTCATCTCCGCCCTCCCGTGGCTGCAGCGGCGCTTCGCTTCGTGGGTAGGCATGGGCGTTCGGCCCGAGCACGTGCATTCGCCGCGCGCCGAATGAGCGGATCGGCAGGTGCCGGCCGACGCCCGGAGTGTACATAAGATTTCGCGCACCCTGCCCTTGCAAAGGATCGCGAAATCCGGCTATCGCAGGGCGCATTCCGAAGCGCAGCCGGAGTGCGAAGCGATGTCCTCCCTTCCCGAAAAGGCCTTTCCCGTCTCCTGGGACCAGTTCCACCGGGATGCGCGGGCGCTTGCCTGGCGGCTGGCCGGCATCAACGGCAAATGGCGCGCCATCGTCTGCATCACGCGCGGCGGGCTCGTGCCGGCGGCGATCATCTCGCGCGAGCTTGGCGTGCGCATGATCGAGACGGTGTGCGTCGCCTCCTATCATGAATATACCGAGCAGGGCGAACTGGCGATCCTGAAGGAAATCTCCCCTGCCCTGCTCGAAGAGGACGGCGAGGGCACCTTGATCGTCGACGATCTCACCGACACGGGCAAGACGGCGGCCATCGTGCGCGCCATGATGCCGAAGGCGCATTTCGCTACCGTCTATGCCAAGCCGAAGGGCCGGCCGCTGGTCGACACCTACGTCACCGAAGTGTCGCAGGACACCTGGATCTACTTCCCGTGGGACATGGGCTTCTCCTACCAGAAGCCGATCGCCGACGATCATCGCGGCTGAGAAGATGCGTTCATCCCGTTGAGGGGCTTGACGTTTCGCCGGAATAGGCGAAATTTGCCGGCTAATGCATAGCTGTGCACCCTTTGCGCCTGCGGCCGGGGTTTTACACTTGATCCACGGATTTGCGCTAACCATGCGGGAAGGGTGATTCCCCGGGACTGAAGCCGCTTCGATGCTGAACGGATCTTTTGCAAACAGCCTCCTGCCGCAAAGCATGCGCCGCCTCTTCGGCGGGCAGCGCTGCCGGCTGCAGGTCGCCGCCCTTCCCTGGCGCAGGACCGAGGACGGCATCGAGGTGATGCTGATCACCAGCCGCGACACCGGGCGCTGGGTGCTGCCCAAGGGCTGGCCCGAGGACGGCGAAGCGCTTCACGCGGCCGCCGCGCGCGAGGCTTCGGAGGAAGCGGGCATTTCTGGCGCCATCGCCCCTACGGTTGCCGGCAGCTATTTCTACAACAAGGTCCACGCTTCCGGCGCCGAATCGCCATGCGAGGTGCGCGTCTTTCCGCTCGAAGTGACGGAAGTCGCCGCCAAATGGCGCGAGAAGCGCCAGCGCAGGCGCAAATGGGTGTCGCCCCGCGAGGCGAGCCGCATGGTCAACGAACCTGACCTCGGCAAGCTAATCGCCCGCTTCCGGCCCGCTCCCTCGAACGACAAGGCCTGAATGGTTTCGCCGGTCGCCTCACCTTGAGGCAGGGCAATGGCATCGGGAAACTGTGCGGCCCGTACCGCGCCAGAGCGAAGTCCCCCTCCCCCTGTGGCAGGGGAATGGCATTTGGCACCTTGTGCCCCCCACCCGCCTCGCGGAGCCTGTCCTCGGGCCGGCCGAAGGCCGGACCCGGGGGCTCGGCATCCTCCCCGTCGAGGGGAGGGAGGGCGCCAAGCGCGCCGCCCCCGCAATCCCCCTCCTTCATATCGGCCGCGAATATCCGGCCTGTCATTCCAGGTAGATCGGAGGTCTATGTAGCCTGAGAGAAGTTCGCAGTCCTGGCCGAGACCACAGGATTCGTGGCCTCATATCCGGCCGAACTCCTTCAGAAGGTCCTCGACCGTCTTGCCCTGGGCTACCCATTGACGGGTCCTTTCCTCGCGCTCCGCCTGCTCGGCCGCCGCTTCGACTATCTCGGCCGCACGCGCCAAAGGTACAACCGTCACGCCCATCAGGTCGGCAATGACAAAGTCGCCAGGATTGACGACGACCCCGCCGCACTGGATCGGAACGTTCAGCGAAAGCTCCTCCTTCCGGCCGGAAAGCATCGTGTGCGTGCCGCGCGGCGTGATCGCCCGCGTCCAGATCGGCCAGCCGATATCCTCGAGCTCATCCGTGTCCCGGCCGGCGCCGTCCACGATCATGGCGCGGATGCCGCGGTTCTTGGCCAGGCCTCCCATGAGGCCGCCGCAGACCGACGTATTCAGGTCGCCGCCGGCGTCGACCACGATCACGTCTCCCGGCTGCCCGGCCTCAAGCGCCTTGAGGGGATCGACCAGATCGCCTTTCGACAGTTGAACCGTCAGCGCCTGGCCGGTCACTTTGGCGCGAAAAGCGGGCTTGATGCCGCTGTCCATCACGCCGGTGCGGTACTGCACATCCGCGAAAACGGCGGACGCCGAATAGCATTTCACCACTTCGTCGAAACGGGCAAGCAGATCGGGCCTGCGGTCGAAATCATTGAATATCTTGAGCATCCACGGGGCTCCTTTCAGCTCTGCGGCGGCTTCAAAACCGCGTTGACGGGGAAGCGGGGGGCCTTCCCCGTCAGCACGCGGGCCACCTCGCCTGCCGCTGTCTGCCGCGCAAGGAGGATCGATTCCTCCGAGTAGTAGGCGACATGCGGCGTGACGATGACGTTCGGCAGCGTGAAGATCGGATTGTCGGCCGGCGTCCAGTCGGCCCGCTTGGCCGGCTCCTCTTCCGGATCGTCGAGGCCGACGCCGGCAACGCGGCCGTCGACCAGCGCGTCGTAGAGCGCGCGATTGTCGATCGTCGGCCCACGGCCGGTATTGACGATGATAACTCCGGGCTTGACGCGGGCGAACTCGCGCACCGAGAGGAAATGCCGCGTTTCCGGCGTCATCGGCGCCTGCATGACGATGTAGTCGGAACGCTCGAGCAGCTCGTCTTTCGATACGGGCTCCACGCCCTGCCGAGCCATATCGTCCCCCGCGACATACGGGTCATGGGCGATGAGCTTCACCCCGAACGCCTGCGCGCGCGTTGCTATGGCACGACCGATCCGTCCGAAGGAAACGATCCCCATCACGCGGTCGCGGACGCGGAAGACGGGGCGCGCGGCCTGCCAATGCCAGACGCCCTGATGCGTCGAGCGATCGTAGGCGGCGAGCTTGCGCACCAGCGACAGCCACAGCGCCAGCGCGTGGTCGGCGACTTCTTCGGTGCAATAGTCCTGGACATTGGTCACCTGGATGCCGCGTTTCGTGGCGGCTTCGACGTCGACGATATCGACGCCGATGCCGTATCGAGCGATCACCTTGCATCGTGTCATGGCGCCTATCGCGGCCTTTCCGACGCGCGCATACTGGTTGATGACGGCGTCGCAGTCGGCGATCTCCGGGATCAGGTCTTCCTCACGCTTGGCCTGAAGCCCGACCACCTCGGCGCCGATCGGCTCGAGGATGCCCCGCTCGATGTCGAGATCGCCGTAATCGTAATCCGCGACGACGACCTTCAGCCGCTTCACCACCCCAGCCTCCGTCAGACGTAGGCGCCGGCGGAATAGGTCAGTTCGTAGGAATGGCTGTAGAGTTCGAAGACATTGCCGAACGGATCCTCGCAATAAACCATCCGATAGGGCTTCTCGTCCGGATAATAGTAGCGGACCTGGCGCATGCGCTGCTTGCCGCCGAGGCGCTCGATCGTCTTCACCCGCCCTTCGAGGTCCGCATCCTGAAGGCAGAAGTGGAACAGCCCCTGCCGCCAATATTCGAACGGACGCTTTTCCGGCCTGGTTGCCGGAAACTCGAAAAGCTCGAGCCCGATCCCGTCGCCGGTGGACAGATGGGCGATCCGGAAAGAACCCCAGCCCTCGCCGAAGACGTCGTCGCACATCTGGCCGATGGCGCTGTCGTCATGGCGGATCTCGGTGGGCGGCATGATCACGTAGAGCTCGAACGCCTCCGAATAGAAGGCGACGGCCCGTTCCAGGTCGGGAACGGTGATGCCGATATGGGAAAACGACAGCGCTGGCATGTGTGTCTCCTTTCAGCTCTTGTCCGGCGCACCGGCTCCGATCAGCCGGCGGACGGCGCCCGCCACGTCGCGGCGCCACATGTCGATGCCGACGGCAAGCAGGATGATCGCGCCGATGACGACGTTCTGCGTCGAGGTCGGCACGGCGTTGAGGTTCAGCCCGTTCTGGACGATGGTGATCGTCAGCGCCCCGAAAAGCGTGGCGACGACATCGCCGCGCCCGCCGGCAAGGCTGGCGCCGCCGATGACCGCCGCTGCGATGGCCTGCAGTTCCATGCCGACGCCGTAATTGGGCGATCCGGAATTGAGACGCGCGGCCATCAGGACCGCGCCGGCTGCCGTCGTCAACCCGGCGAGTACGAAGGCCATGAGTTGGACGCGCCTGACATCGATGCCGGAAAGGCGCGCGGCGTTGGCATTGCCGCCGACCGCGTAGATCGACCGCCCGAGCGTCGTGTAGCGCATCATCCAGTGCGCCGCGCCGTAGCTCACCACCAGGTAAATGAGCGGAAGCGGCACGCCAGCCACCTGCCCGTAGAAAATGGGGTCGAGCAGCGGCGACACGTCGAAGATGGGCGAACCACTGTTGAACATGAAGGCGATGCCCCGATAGGCGCTGAGGCCCGCCAATGTCGCGATAAAGGCCGGTATCCGCAGATAGGCGGTGAGAATGCCGTTCACGCCACCGATCGCGGCTCCGCAGACGAATGTCGCGGCGATGGACGGCCAGAATCCGATGCCGAGGAATTTTTCCATCGATGCGAGCAGCATCGTCAGAAGCGCGATCATCGATCCGGAACTGAGGTCGATACCGCCGACGAAGATGACGAAGGTCGAGCCGATCCCCACCAGCGCGACGATGCTGACCTGAAGCGCCAGGTTGCGCAGGTTGCCTTCGGTCAGGAACCGGTCCGTCGACAGGGCGACGAGCGCGGCCACGAAGAGCATGGCGAGGACTGGACCGAGCACGCGCGAGGACAGGAAACGGCGGACCATCACGCGGCCTCGCGCTCGGATTTGTGCATCAGATCGGATTTCGTGATCGCCGAAGCCGTGTCGACGCGGACGACGCGCCCGTCGCGAACGATGGCGATGCGATCCGACATCGCCAGCAGCTCCTCGTCGTCCGAACTGATCAGGATGACGCCTTTGCCGGCGCGGGTGAGTTCGTTGATGAGTTCATAGACGGCAACCTTCGCGCCGATATCGATGCCCTGCGTCGGCTCGTCCAGCAGGAAGATCTCGGCGCCGGCATGGAGCCATCGTCCGATGATCGCCTTCTGCTGATTGCCGCCCGACAGGCTTTCGACCGGGTAGGCTTCGTCGCCGGGATGGATCGCCAGCCGCCGGATCAGCTCCCTGGCGGCCCTCCGCTCCCGCGCGAGATCGAGCTGCGGGCCGCGGCGGAAGGCGGCGAGATTGGCGGTCGTCATGTTCGAGCAGGTATCGAAGTTGAGGAAGAGACCGTCCGTCTTCCGGTTTTCGGTCAGAAGCGCGATGCCGGCGGCAATGGCGTCCGCCGGCTCGCGGAAACGCAGCTCCATGCCCTTCACGCGTATGACGCCCGCCTTGAGCTCATCGGCGCCGAACAGCGCACGCACGATCTCGGTGCGTCCGGAGCCGAGCGCGCCGCCGAGGCCGAGGACCTCGCCGCGGCGAAGGAAGAAGCTGACGTCTTTGGCGCCGCCCTCGCTTGCGATCCCTTCGACCTCGAGAAGGAGCTCGTCCGTCGCGTTCCGCTGCTTCGGATAGTGATTGGCGATGGCCTGGCCGACCATTCTGTCGATGATCGCGGATACTTCGAGCGGCGTCTCTCCGGCGCTGCTGACCACGCGCCCGTTGCGCAGCACGGTCGCCTTGTCCGCGAGGCGCACGACCTCCTCGAGACGGTGCGAGACGTAGAGGATCGCAGTTCCGCCGTCGCGCAGCCGGCGCAGCAAGGAAAAGAGATGTTCCGTCTCGCGCGATGCAAGCGCCGTCGTCGGCTCGTCAAGGATAAGCATCCGCGCATGCTGGGCGATCGCCTTGGCGATCTCGACGAGTTGCTGCTCGGCGACGGAAAGCTCGGCGACCGGCCTGTCGACCGGCAGATCGATCCGCATTTCGGCCAGGATGGCGGAAGCGGCGGTGCGCATGCCATGCCAGTCGAGCCTGAGCGGCGATCCCGCCCAGCGTCCGATCAGAATGTTTTCCGCCACGCTGAGTTGCGGGACCAGCGAAAATTCCTGGAAGACGGTCGCTATTCCCATCGCGCGCGCCGCATGGGGGCTGGGCAGCTCCACGGCGCGGCCGTTGTTGAGGATCGTGCCCGAGTCGGGCTGATAGGCCCCGGAAAGGATCTTGATCAGCGTCGACTTGCCGGAGCCGTTCTCGCCGAGAAGGGCATGGATCTCGCCGCCATCGAGCGTGAGAGACACGTCGTCATTGGCCAGCACCGCGCCGAAGCGCTTGCGGACATTGCGCAGTTCCCACAGGGCGGTTTGCGACATCGCTCTTGATCCGGGCTCATCAGGGGCTGGACGCGGGCGGCGACCCGCCCGCGCTCCGGCTGCTCAAGGTCTCAATAGTCCTTGGAGGGCTTGGGATAGAGGGTCTCCGGATGCTGCAGGATCGACATCACGTTGGATTTGTCGACGATACGCACCGGCGTCTCGACCCAGCCGCCCTCAAACTTGTTGTCGAGCACGGCGGCGGCCACGTCGAGGGCCACCTGCCCCATGACATAGGGGGTCGTGTCCACGGTCGCCGTGATATGACCTTGAGCAATCTGCTCGAGGCCGGCATTCGTGTCGCCGTCATTGCCGAAGATCATGAGGTCGTTCCTGCCGAGCGCCTTCGCGGCCTGATAGGCGCCCATGGCCTCATAGTCATTGGCTGCGAACAGCATGTCGATGTCCGGATGTGCCTGAAGCATGTCCATGGCGGCGGCGTTGCCGCCCTCGACATTCCACTTGCCGTCAAGGCTCGCCACGACTTCCAGCTTCGAGCCCTTGATTGCATCGACAAAGCCGCCGACCCGCTCCTTCGAGTCGTAGCCCGGCTGGCCTTCGAGGATGCCGACCTTGTGCGCCTTGTCGCCGTAATGCTTGAGGACGTATTCGCCTTCCTTGTGGGTGCCGCCCCGCTCGGAGTAGCCGACGACGGCGTGGACCGGCGTCGGGAAATCCTTGATGTCGGAATTGACGACGATGACGGCGACGCCCTTTTCCACCGCCCGCTTGATCAGCGGCGCGGCGGCATGCTCGTCGTGGGTATGGAAGATGATGGCCGCAACGCCCCGATTGATGACATCCTGGAACATGCCCATCTGGCCGTTGATGTCGGCCCCGCTCTGCGGCGCCAGCATGAAGGTCTTGATGCCGAACTTCTTGGCCTCGTCCTCGATGCCCTTGCCGATGGCGATATAGTAGTTGAACTCCGTCGCCGGCGGCATGTAGGCGATCGTCGCCTCCTTCGCGCCTTTGAAATCCTTGATCGGCGCCTGGGCGGCGGCGTTCAGGGGCTGCGGCTTTGCATAGTCGACCGCCGCCGCGGGAATTGCCGTTGCCAGGAGCGCCGCCGATGCTCCTGCGATCATCAAACCAATCATTCCGTTCATGTCATTCCTCCCTGTGCCGGCCGGAAACTGCTCACCCCGCGAACGGGGCGTCTTCAATGCCCCGGACGCCGGGCCTGACGGCGAACAGGGCGCCCGCGAGAGGTTGCTCCGAAAGCTGCGCTTCGGTGCACCCCAAGCGGGATGTGGTGATGTAAAGGGTGTCGAGGTCGGGACCGCCGAAGGCGCAGCAGGTCGGCTTCAGGACGGGCACGTCGACGATGCGGTCGATCTTGCCGTCGCGGTTCACGCGAACCACCCGGCTGCCTTCCCACTCGGCGTTCCAGACGCAGCCCTCGGCGTCGACGCAGGAGCCGTCCGGTCGGCCGGGCTCGCCGGAAAAGTCGGCGAGGATGCGGGGCGAATTCACCGCGCCGGAATCGGGATCGTAGGCGTAAGCCCTTATCCGCCGCTCCGGCGTGTCGGCGAAGAACATCGTCCTGCCGTCCGGGGAGAAGCAGGTCGAGTTGGCGCATGAGACGCCCTCGATGAGGGTGCTGACCGAGCCGTCCGCGTCGACCCGTACGACGCGGCTGTCGGCGGCCGCCGTCACCTCGTTCATGCCGCCGACGATGAACCGCCCCTGACGGTCCGTGCGCCCGTCATTCGTGCGCGTATTCGGATTGTCGGGCTCGAAGCTGGCGATCCGGTCCGTTATGCGGCCGCTCGCGTCTACCAGTGCGAATTCCTGCGCGAACGCGCAGATGAAGCCGCCGGAACGCCTGGGCGCGAAGCAGCATACGCGGTCTTCCACGGCGAAGCTTCCGGAACGCCGGCTCGCCGGCTCGTACCACCAGAGCCGCTTGCCGTGGATATCGGTCCACCAGACCCGGCCGTCCGCGGGATTCCAGAATATGCCCTCCCCGTGCTGGTTGCGGGCATCAACGACGATTTCGGCTGTAGCCATCGCTCCTCCCACGCGCCGCCATTCCAGGCACCGAGCTACATTGACATCTGATATGTCAGATAGGATATTGCAGTCAACCCGTCGCGCGGCGGCGGGAGGAGGATCTCCCCGAATGGATGCTTTCGAACGCCCGAAACTGCTGACGGAGACAGTGCTCGCGCACATCCGCAGCGCGATCGTGTCGGGCGACCTCCCCCTCGGCTCGGCGCTTTCCGAACGCCAGCTCGCCCAGCGCCTCAACGTTTCGAAGACGCCTGTCCGGGAGGCGCTTGTCCAGCTCAAGACCGAGGGGCTCGTGGACATCATCCCGCAGAAGGGGGCGTATGTCTTCACGCTCGCCGCGCTGGAAGTCGTTGAAATCTGCGAGTTCCGGCTGACGATCGAATCGGCGGCCCTCAACCTGGCGCTCGAGCGCAATCCGGCGGCGCTCGCCGATGAAATCGAGCGCATCGTCGATTCCATGGATCGCGCGCGGCGCGCCGGCAATGTCCGCGCGTATCTTTCGCTTGATACGGATTTCCATGCCGCCTTTTTCCGGCACTGCGGCAACGCCTATCTCAGAGACAGCTATCAGCGTTACGTCGGAAAGATCGCGGCGCTGCGCACCCATCTGGCGACGAAGCCGATGCATACGGAACTGTCCTTCCGCGAACACTGCCGGCTGCGCGACATCATCCGCACGGGAAATGCAGCGGAAGCCCGCAATGTCCTGCACGACCATATAGGCCGGACGCGCGAAACCTATTCGCTCGAAGTGGAGGACATCGCGGCGGCGGATTCGCTTTCGGACGCGGGGTAGGCTCGTGGCGCCGCTCCTGGAGCTACGGAAGGTCACCAAGCGCTTCGGCTCGACGCTGGCCGTCGACCAGCTTTCACTGACGCTCGAGCCGGGCGAGATACACGCGCTGCTCGG
>JBQCFH010000053.1:0-2023 GCA_051959385.1 Rhizobiaceae bacterium
TGATAGGCGAGCGGCATCCCCTCGCCCGCGCACCATTCGCCGAACTCGGTCATCCTGCGCGCATAGGCCTTCATCTCGTCATCCGACAGCACGGCCTTCTCGGCCAGCGGCTTGGAGCGGTCGCCCTGGATGGAGCGGCCGACCTCGCCATAGACGATACAGGGCGCGCCGACCGCCTTGAAGAGGTCGATCATCGGCCGGATGCGGTCCTTGTTCGCCGGCAGGCCCTCGATCGTCAGCGTGCCGGAGAACCAGCCGCCGCAAAGCGTCACGTCGGCGCCCTTGAGGATCGGTAGCATAACATCCGGGTCGTCCGGGAAGCGCCGCCCCTTCTCCATACCGGTGAAGCCTGCCGAGCGCGATTGCCGCAGGCATTCCTCCAGCGAGACGTCGTCGGAGAGTTCCACGAGATCGTCGTTCCACCACGCGATCGGCGACATGCCCAGTTTGGCTTTCAAGATGTCTTTCTCCACTCACGGTTTTCCACCTTCCCCTTGTGGGGAGGTCGGCCCCCACGGGTCCGGCCTCCGGCCGGCCCGAGAACGGGCTCCAGGCCGGGTGGGGGTAGACAGGCTCTACGATGCGACCCCCACCCCGCTCGCTTCGCTCGCGACCCTCCCCACAAGGGGGAGGGTAAGAGTTCAATCCCCGACGCTCTGCATCTGCCGCGTCTTCTCGTAGGCCTTGCGCGCGGCGTTGACTTCCTTGCGCACGCTCACCTCCGGCACCGCCACGTCCCACCAGTGCCCGCCGGCCTGCGTCGCGATCAGCGGATCGGTATCGATGACGATGACCGTCGTGCGGTCGTTTTCGCGCGAACGCTTCAGCGCCGCTTCCAGGTCGCCGATCGAGGAAACGTGCTCGCCCACCGCGCCGAGGCTTCTCGCATGGGCAGCGAAATCAATATCCGGCAGAACGTCATGGCGGGCATCCTTCAGGAGATTGTTGAAGTTCGCACCGCCGGTCGCCATCTGCAGCCGGTTGATGCAGCCGAAGCCGCGATTGTCGAGCAGCACGATCGTCAGCTTCAGCCCGAGCATGACCGAGGTGGCGATCTCCGAGTTCATCATCAGGTAGGAGCCGTCGCCGAGCATGACCACGACCTCCTCGGCCGGCCGCGCCATCTTGGCGCCGAGCGCGCCGGCGATCTCGTAGCCCATGCAGGAATAGCCGTATTCGCTATGGTAGGAGCCCGGCCAGTCCGCCTGCCAGAGCTTGTGCAGCTCGCCCGGCAGGCCGCCCGCCGCATTGACCAGCATCACGCCGTCGCCCATCGCTCGCTGCACGGCGCCGATCACCTGCGCGTCGGAGGGCAGCGGCGCATTGGTCGAGGCGGTGACCGCGTCGGCCGCCTTGCGCCACTCGGCCTTGCCCTTCCTGGCATTTTCGGTCCACGCCTTCGGCGCCGCCCAGCCGCCGAGATGCTCGGCAAGCTCCGTCAGCCCGACGCGCGCGTCGGCGACGAGCGGCAGGGCGCGGTGCTTGAAGGCGTCGAATGGCTGCACGTTGAGCCCGATGATGGTCTTGCCCGGATTGCGGAACAGCGCCCACGAGCCGGTCGTGAAATCCTGCAGCCGCGTGCCGACCGCCAGCACTACATCGGCCTTTTCAGCCAATTGGTTGGCCGCGGACGTTCCGGTGACGCCGATTGCCCCCATGTTGAGCGGATTGCCGTCGGGCAGGCTCGATTTGCCGCCCTGTGTCTCCGCCACCGGAATGCCGGACTTGCCGGCGAGCACCTCGAGTGCGGCGGATGCGCCCGAATAGATCGTGCCGCCGCCCGAAACGATGAGCGGCGCCCTGGCCTTGCGCAGCGCCTCCACGGCTGCCTGCATCTCGTGCTCGTCCGGCCGCTGCCGGCGCGGCGCCCACACCCGCTCCTCGAAGAAGCTTTCCGGATAGTCGAAGGCCTCCGCCTGCACGTCCTGGCAGAGCGATAGCGTCACCGGGCCGCATTCCGCCGGATCGGTGAGAACGGCCATGGCGCGGGCGAGCGCCGGCACGATCTGCTCGGGCCGGGTGA
>JBQCFH010000054.1:0-2495 GCA_051959385.1 Rhizobiaceae bacterium
TCGGTCTCGACCTCGATGATCGATTTCGAGGCGCCGCCATAGAGGCCGGCTGTCCACCAGAACGGGGCGTCGAGCGGAACATTGACGTGGGTGACGCGGATATTCGTGATCTTCAAGGCATCCTCGCTGCCGCCGGAAAACAGTCATGAAGCGGGCGGGCGCGGTCCTGCCGGCGCCCTCGAAGCGGCACCGGCACGACGCACCCGATCCGGCTTGATCAGCTCTCGAGCCAGACGTTCTGCAGGTCCATCTCGAAGGTCTGGTGGACGCCGTAATTCCTCACCTTCTTGTTCATGTGGCTGAACAGCTTCTGCCAGTAGGGCTGGATGATGACGCCGGAATCCTGCAGGATCTGCTCCAGATCCTTCATTACCTCGCGCCGCTTGTTCACGTCGTTGAGCGAGAGCGCTTCCTTGAGCTTGGCGTCGAATTCCGGGTTTGAGTAGCCCGATTCGTTCCATGCCTCGCCGGTCCGATAGCCGAGCGCAAGGACCTGCACGGCGAGCGGCCGCATGTACCAGATCGTCATGGAATAGGGGTATTTCGTCCAATCATTCCAGAAGGTCGAGCCCGGCAGCACCGTCCGTTTCACCTTGATGCCCGCCTCGCGGAGCTGGGCGGCAATCGCATCGCCCGTATTCTTCTGCCAATTGTCCTCGATCGTGATCAGCTCGTGCTCGAAATCGGCCTGGCCAGCCTCCTCCATCAGCTTCTTTGCCCCAGCCGTGTCGCGGGTCTTCTTGGGCAGCGGATAGTATTCGGGATGGATCGGGCTGACATGGTGGTTCTCGCCGATTGTGCCGCGGCCATTGTAGCCCAGCTGCAGCACGACGTTATTGTCGACGGCCATCTGCAGAGCGTTGCGGACACGCTTGTCGCCATAGGGCTTGTGCGTGACGTTGGTTCGGGCGACGAGCGTTGTGGCCGTGTCGACCTCCGATTTCACGAGGTCCATCTTGTCGAGGATGTCGATGAAATCGGCGGGCGTTTCCAGGTTCATGTCGATGTCGCCGGAATCGAATGCGTTCACGGTAGCATTGAAATCGGTTCCATAATCGATGAACTCGACGCTATCGAGAGGTGTCTCGCCGCCCCACCACTTGCCGCTCTCGCGCCGTTTCACGACCGCTTTCTGGCCGACCGCGTAGGAGACCAGTTCGAAAGCCCCAGTGCCGATGGGCTTGGCGACCGGATCCGCGCCCGTGCTGTCAAAACTGCGATGTACGATCAGCGCCGGGTAATCAGTGAAATTGGGAATGATCGAGATGTCGGGTTGGCCGAGCTTCAGCTTTACCGTGTTCTCGTCGACTTTGGTGATCGCCCCGTCCCTGGCCTTGCCGGTCTTTTCGTCGATCAGCGAACCGACACGCGCCGCCATTGAATTGCCCGGGGCACTCTTCTCGCACCAACGGTTCAGGTTGAAGACCACATCGTCGGCGTTGAAGGCATCGCCATTGTTCCAGGTCACGCCCTTGCGCAGGTGCAGCACGTATTCGGTGGCGTCGTCGCTGACATCCCATCCCTCGAGCAGCACCGGCTCGAAGGTGAACTTGCGGGTGTAGCGAACAAGAGGCTCCAGCCAGCAACGCGAAATGTTGGCAAGTTCCACCCAATCGTAGGTGCGCGGGTCCTTCTGCGCCTTCACCGGCATCGCCACGCGCAAGGTCCCGCCCTTCTTTGGCTCATCGGCCAGTGCGGGCGCGGGCGCCGCAAGTCCGAGCATGCCATAGGCGAAGGCGGTCGATGCGCCGAGCGCGCTTGCCAGCGCCAGGAACTCGCGGCGATCCATCCGCCCCTCACGGGCGTCGGCCGCCATCGTTTCGACCGCAGACGGTACGCGATTTCCGTTGCTTCTGAAGAATTTCATGTCTTCCTCCCTTGATTTTGTTTCCCGGAGTCCAAATCTCGTGACGCCTGGCCTAGTACCAGGCGTCGTCCATTCCGGCCTTGCGGCGGGCGATGAAATCCCTGAGCGCCTCGTCGATGGCCTCGTCGAGCGCCGGCGCCTCGTATTCGGCGAGCTTCTTCTTCCAGAGGCGATTGGCGTGGATCGCGGCGTCCTGCGAGCCGGCAGCCTCCCACTTCTCGAAGGGCTCGTTGTCTGCCGTCTCGCTGTCCCAGAAGGCGGTCTGGTAGTTCGCCATGGTGTGGGCGCAGCCGAAGAAATGGCTGCCGGGCCCGACCTCCCGGAAGGCATCGAGCGCGAGTTCGTTCTCGTCCACTTTGACGCCGTCGCAATAGGCGTGCAGCGCGCCGCAGAAATCCGTGTCCATGACGAATTTCTCGTAGGACATGGAAAGCAGCCCATCGAGAAAACCGGCCGAATGCAGGATGAAGTTGGCGCCGCAGTGTATGGCGGCAAGCATCGACATCGTGCCTTCGTTCATCGCCTGCGCGTCGGGCAGCTTGGACGTGGTGAAATTGCCGGAGCAGCGCAGCGGCAGGTTCAGCCTTCGGGCAAGCTGGCCGATGACCATCGAGCCGATCGCCGGCTC
>JBQCFH010000055.1:0-3774 GCA_051959385.1 Rhizobiaceae bacterium
GCGGCTTGCCGCCGAGCTGCATGGAGGGATAGCGATCGACCTTGATGCGGCCGCCGGAGGATTTCTCGACATTGTCGGCCCAGACGTCGAGCACGTATTTCGGCACGTTGGCCTGCGCCGGCAGGAACTGGTGCAGCTTCAACGTCACCTCGGGCGCGGCGAAGGCCTTGCGGACGCCGCGCAAGCCCCCGGTGGCGGCGACCGCGCCGACAAGAGCCATGCCTTTCAGGAAATCACGTCTCATTATTGTCCTCCCGTTTTCCATCCCGGATGCCACTTTCCAGCATTTTCGGGAAAGCGCAATGTCGCATGCCGATCTGTAACAAAGAAGCCCGACTTTGTGCTGTGATTGTAACGTTTCGGGTCGAGCGCAGTCCGTCAAAGCGGGAGCGCGGTCGTCTCCTTGAGCGTCTGCAGCACGATCGACGTTTTCACATGCTGCACCGATTCGTGCGGCAGGAGCACGTCATTGACGAAATCGGCCAGCGATTTGAGATCCGGCGTCACCACCTTGACGAAATAATCCATCTCGCCGGTCAGCGCATGCGCTTCCAGCACCTCGGGCAGCCGCGCCAGAAGCTCGGCGAAGCGGCGGGCGTTGTCGCGGTTATGCGTGGCGAGCGTGACCGAGATGATGTTGACCAGCGGAAAGCCGAGGCGGTCGCGGTCGAGCACCGCGCAATAGGAGCGGATCAGCCCCTCTTCCTCCAGCCGCTGTCGGCGGCGCGAGCATTGCGACGGCGACAGGTTCACGCGCTCGGAGAGGTCGTTGTTAGTCAGCCGAGCCTCGGCCTGCAGCAGCGCGAGTATCTTGCGGTCGAACCCGTCGATCTCTTTCGTATCAGTCATTTGGCTAGCATAGGGTGCACGAATTGTGCACGCAAGAGATGTTTGAAGCGTTTGAATGCAAGCACCGTGCGGGCATCTTGGAATAAGCTGACACTGTTGCCCGAACACCCGGCCGCTTCGCGGCCACTCTCTCCCCGTCGGGGAGAGGAAGGAATGGAGAATAGTCATGGGACCTTTTCCGCACGATGCGCCGCCCGCCCAAATCAGCAAGGAAAATCCCGCCGGCACCGACGGGTTCGAGTTCGTCGAGTTCGCTCATCCCGAGCCACACAAGTTGTCGGAACTGTTCGAGTGCATGGGATATGTCGCGGTGGCAAAGCACAGGGCCAAGGGCATCACCATCTGGCGGCAGGGCGACATCAACTATGTCGTCAATGCCGAGCCGGGCTCGCATGCGATGCGCTTCGTGGAGAAGCATGGCCCTTGCGCGCCGTCCATGGCGTGGCGGGTGGTCGATGCCAAGCACGCTTTCGACCATGCGGTTGGCAGGGGCGCCACGCCCTACGAAGGCACGGACAAGACGCTCGACGTGCCGGCGATCGTGGGCATCGGCGGCTCGCTGATCTATTTCGTGGAGACCTATGGCGAGAAGGGCTCGGCCTATGAGGCCGAATTCGACTGGCTCGGCGCGCGCGATCCCAGGCCGAAGGGCGTCGGCTTCTATTATCTCGACCACCTGACCCACAACGTCTATCGCGGCAACATGGACAAGTGGTGGGACTTCTACCGCGACCTGTTCGGCTTCAGGCAGATCCACTTCTTCGACATAGACGGGCGCATCACCGGGCTGGTTTCCCGTGCGATCACATCGCCCTGCGGCAAGATCCGCATCCCGCTCAACGAATCCAAGGACGAGACCAGCCAGATCGCCGAGTATCTGAAGAAATACAATGGTGAAGGCATCCAGCACATCGCCGTCGGCACCGACAACATCTATGACGCGACCGACAGGCTGGCCGAACGCGGCCTGAAATTCATGCCCGGCCCGCCGGAGACCTATTACGAGATGTCCTACGATCGCGTGAACGGCCATGACGAGCCGGTCGAGCGGATGAAGAAGCACGGCATCCTGATCGATGGCGAAGGCGTGGTCGATGGCGGCATGACCAGGATCCTGCTGCAGATCTTCTCGAAAACCGTCATCGGCCCGATCTTCTTCGAGTTCATCCAGAGGAAGGGCGACGAAGGCTTCGGCGAGGGCAATTTCCGCGCGCTGTTCGAATCGATCGAGCAGGACCAGATCCGGCGCGGCGTGATCAAGGTCGAAGCCGCGGAGTAGGTTTCCAGAGGGAGGAACGCGACCGGCCGCACGGCCGCGCGAACCGGCCGGCCCGTGCGCGCTACAGGCCCGCCGCCTTTCTGAGCGCCTCGTTGATGCGGCTCTGCCAGCCCCTGCCCGATGCGCGGAAGCGCTCCACCACGTCGGCATCGAGACGCAGCGTCACCTGTTTCTTCGGGTTTTCCGCCGGCGGCCGGCCCCGCGAACGGCGGATGCTTTCGGCCAGATCGGGGAAGACCTCGGCGAAGGGGCGGGCGTTGGCCAGTTCTTCGTCCGTCGAGGCCCAATCGTCGGGGTCTTCGGCGATTTGCCGCTGGATTTCCGCTTCTTCGGCGTCCGAAATGTCCAGGCGCCGGTGCTTACCGTTTTCCATAGACGTTCCTTTCCTTGCGATTGGATCGTCGCATCGAGATGACCGAGATCGCCTCGCTGCCGAGCGGCTTGAAAATCACCGTCACGATCTGGCCATCGGATTCACCGATGGCCTTGAATCGCCCATCTCTTGCCCCGGTGATCATGGCATTCTCGAAGAATTCGGCCGTAAGGTCAGCGAAGTCGAGGCCCCGCTTTTCCAAAGTCCAAAGCCGCTTTGGCGAGTCCCAGACGATCTGCATTCTTCATTTATGTAGCTACGGATATTTTATTGGTCAAGAACAGCTTCATTGACCGATTTCCCGTTTCGCGGCTTCGATCACCAGCTTCAACGCTCGAATGTCGGCCACTCTGTTGGCGAGCAAAAGCACCAGCCGTGCATTCAGCGCCGCGCTTTCCTCGAAGGAGAGCCCCTCATGCGCGGCCATAAGCGCGGCATAGAATTCGTCGCCGTGAGGACCGAGGCGATCCTTGCCGATATCTGCTTCATCACTCATGCACCCACCCTCCCCGTCGCCCGCGCCAGCGCGGCCGCGATCTTCGCAGGCGTCGCGTCGCGGAAACGCGCGGCAATGTGCTGGTCCGGCCGGATGAGGTAGCTCATGCCCACACCGTAGCGGGCGGCCACAAGGCCTTCCGTGTCCAGGAGAATTTGATCTGCATTGCGCCGGCCGGCCGCGTCCCGGGTGATGAAGATGCGCTCGAGGCCCGCCGGCGTTTCTTCCGGCAGTTCCGCCTCCACCGCCATCAACGCGAAACGGCCGCCGACACGGTTGAGCAGCCATTTGCCCTTGCCGTTCCCGACCGGCGCGTCCGGCATCGCCGCGCCCGGCGCGACGCCGCCCTCGCCTTCGGCTTCCGATTGGAGCGAAAAGCCGGCTAGCGAGCAAGGCTTCGAAAGCCGGCCGGAATTGACCAGGCGGCGGGCAAAATCGTGCTCGCCGGCAAGGTGGAGCACGCTGTCGCGGAAGAGCCGCTCCATCTTCGATTTCGGCGTCATGAACAAGGTAGCGCGAGACGAGTTCAGGATGTTCTCGTCGGCGCCGAAGACCCGCTCCTCGTCATAGGTGGCGATCAGGCCTTCCGGCGCCTCGCCTTTCAATACAAGCGCAAGCTTCCAGGCGAGGTTGTCAACGTCCTGGATGCCGCCATTGCCGCCGCGCGCGCCGAAGGGCGAGACGATATGGGCGCTGTCGCCGGCGAAGATCACGCGGTCGTGCACAAACTTCTCCAGTCGCCGGCATTGGAAGGAGTAGACGGACACCCAGTCGAGC
>JBQCFH010000056.1:0-6477 GCA_051959385.1 Rhizobiaceae bacterium
CTTGCCGTCTCCGGCGCCGTCCAGGGTTGGACGCATGACATCGGCATCGAGGTCAACCGCGGGGCGCGCTTCTACATGCTGCCCTGCATCGCCGGCCATGTCGGCGCCGATTCGGCGGCGGCGACCCTGTCGGAAGGCCCGCACCGCCAGGACCGCATGATGCTGCTCGTCGATGTCGGCACCAATGCCGAGATCGTGCTCGGCAACAAGAGCCGCGTGGTCGCGGCCTCCTCGCCGACCGGGCCGGCCTTCGAAGGCGCGGAGATCTCCTCCGGCCAGCGCGCGGCGCCGGGGGCCATCGAGCGCGTGCGCATCGATCCGGAGACGCTGGAGCCGAAATACCGCGTCATCGGCGTCGACAAATGGTCCGACGAGGAAGGTTTCGAGGAAGCCGCGGCGGCAACCGGCGTCACCGGCATATGCGGCTCGGCCATCATCGAGGTCGTGGCGGAGATGTACCTCGCCGGCATCATATCGGAGGACGGCGTGGTCGACGGCGCGCTCGCCGCGCGCTCGCCGCGCATCGTCCAGAACGGCCGCACCTTCTCCTACCTGCTGCGCGAAGGTCCGCCGCGGATCACCGTCACGCAGAACGACGTGCGCGCCATCCAGCTTGCCAAGGCGGCGCTCTATGCCGGCACCAAGCTTCTCATGGAGAAGCAGGGCGTTGAGGCGGTCGACACGATCCGCTTCGCCGGCGCATTCGGCTCCTTCATCGACCCGAAATACGCGATGGTGCTCGGCCTCATTCCCGATTGTGATCTGGAGGAGGTGAAGGCGGTCGGCAACGCCGCCGGCACGGGCGCGCTGATGGCGCTCCTCAACCGCGATCACCGCCGCGAGATCGAAGAGACGGTGCGGGGCATCGAAAAGATCGAGACGGCGCTCGAGCCGCATTTCCAGCAGCTTTTCATCAACGCCATGGCGCTGCCGAACAAGGTCGATCCCTTCCCGAAGCTGCGCGGCGCCGTCAAGCTGCCGGAGCGCAAGCTTGCCGACGCATCCCTTGCCGGAATGGACAATGCGCCGCGCCGCCGCTCGCGCGAGGAGCGCGCGGCAAGGCGCGGTCGCGGCTAAAGGGTTTCAGGGGAATTCTTCGCTTCGTTGAACGTCTCCGGCCGCAATGCGGGAGCCGGAGGCCGTGCGGCGCGCCGAAGACGCCGCGGCTATCATCCGCTTTTCGACAAGAAGGTAGAGAGCGGCGGAAAGCACGACGCTGAAAAGCGGGATCGCCACCGCCTGTAAATGCGCCGAGACGCCCACGCGCAGCAGCGCTCCCGTCAGCAGCACGCCCACGAGGACATGCCACAGATAGATCGAGTATGAAGCATCTCCGAGGAAGCGCAGAACGGGTATCGGCTTCCATGAAGACTGCCGTTCCGCGAATGCCGTGCCGGCCACGATCAGGATGGCGGGGATGCCCCATCGCACGACGCGCCCGGCATCCGGCGCAAGGCCGTCCAACACGGGAAACGCCACAAATCCCGCTATGAGAAGCGCAACCGCCACGGCAACGGGAAATCCGGCGTCGCTCATCCAGAACCGGCCGATGAAGACGCCCGCCAGGAATTCGAGCAAAATCGGATCGCTGAAGGTCGAGGCATAGCCCTCGGGCAGGAAGGGATGCAGCATCGCGATCGTCACGAGCACGCCGGCGAGAATCCAGAAACGCCGCGCCTTCGGCCAGAACAGCGCAAGCGCGAACAGCGCGTAAAACATCATCTCGTAGCACAGCGTCCAGCCCTGGATCACGACGGGATGGAGGTCACCGTCCTGAATGGCCGGAATGAAGAACAGCGAACCGATGAAGTTCTGGACGGTGAGGATGTGATTGTAGAAGAACTGCGGCCGCGCGACGATGGCCGCGGCGGTCAATGCGGTGATGATCCAGTAAAGCGGCACGATGCGAACGATCCGGCGCCAGATGAACCGCTTCGGCGTCGTCGTGCGGCTCGCGGTCGTCGTCCACATGATGAAGCCGCTGATGACGAAGAAAATGTCGACGCCCGCGGCGCCCAGCCTGAACGAGCCGCCGAATTGCTCGCTCGCATGAAAGCCGACAACCGACAGCGCTGCGAGCGCGCGCAGATATTGGATTCCGTTCAGTTCCCGCATGAGTGCTCCGAAGGCGGCGCCCCCGCGTCGGAGATTGGACGTTCACGAGATCGGCGGCCGATGCGTTTTCCCTCGCGATCGGCCGCGCGCGGTGTGCCTCCTCCGCCGGAGAAGTGGAGCACCCTGCCCCGGCTTCAACCGCGGCGCTCAGAAACGACCCGTTTCCTTGAACATATCGAATGCGGCGCGGATATGGTCTGCCGCGGCCTTCACCGGCGCGTCCGCATCCGGCGCAACGATCATGCCGAGGCTATAGTCGCCCATCTTCGGCAGGCCGTCTTTCGGCCCGAGTTCGACCAGGCCGTCGCCGATGAAGGATTTCGGCAGCGGCGCCACCGCCAGGTCGGAGAGGATGGCGGCGCGTTGGCCGGCCGTATGCGCGCTCATATAGGCGACGCGGTAGCTTCGCCCTTCCCGGCCGAGCGCCTCCAGCGCGCCGGCGCGCCAGGCGCAGCCCTCCTCCCAGAGCGAGACCGGCAGCGGCTCGCGCAGATAGGCGCAGCCGCCCTTCATGCCCGCCCACACGATCGGCTCGGTGAACAGCACCTCGCAGTCGGCGGGATAGGCATTGGTCGAGTTCGTAAGCAGCGTGATGTCCAGCGACCGTTCGGCCATGCGCCGACGCAGATTGGCGCTCTGGTCGATGGTGACGTCGACCGCGATCGCCGGATGCGTCTGGGCGAAGCGTTTCAGCACGACGGGCAGGACGCGCTCCCCGAAATCGTCCGGCGAGCCCAGCCGCACGACGCCGCTGATATCGGGCATGACGAACTTCGACACCGCTTCCCGGTTGATGGCGAGGAGCCGCCGCGCAAAGCCGAGCAGCATCTCGCCGTCATTGGTGAGCGACACGGAACGCGCGTCGCGCACGAACACGGGACGGCCAAGCTGCTCCTCCAGCTTCTTGATCTGCATAGAAACGGCGGACGGCGTGCGGAATACCGCGCCCGCCGCAAGCGTGAAGCTTCCCGTCTCGGCGATGGCCACGAAGGTACGCAGCACATCGAGTTCCAGCAAGGGGAGCGGGTGGTTGAGCGGCGCGTTCATGATCGCATCTCCTCATTCAGTTTTCCTGAACGATCTCTTCATTTCATTTCGTTTGATTGAAGCGCGTTTCAGGCCCATTTGTCAAGCACACGATCGGAAAGGCACAAATCTGAAGCCCCCGATCGGCAGCCAAAGGAGGCCGAAATGTCGATACTCAACGCATTCGATCACTATCTCGTCGGTTTCCGGGCGCGCCGCGATCTGGCCCGCACCGAGCGCATGATCAGCAGTCTTCCCCCGGAGGTCCAGAAGGACATCGGCTGGCCTCAGGCCCTTGAAGATGCCCACGACAGGCTGATCCGCGAACGTGGACGCAACGGTGGAATGTGATGCGGCCGCGGGTCGAGGCCGCGCCGACGGCTCCGGTCGGCGCGACCTCCCGCCGAGAATGCGGCAAGATTGTGCGTTGCACAAGTGCTATGCGGAAATGCTGACCGCATATGAACGCAACGCATAGCCCGGCAGGGACAACTCTAACCGCTTGTTAGTTCAACGTTTTTATCGCGGTCCGGAATCGTCCCATGCCCGATGTCGCTTTTCGCATCCTGCGCTTCGCTTTTGCCGCTTATTTTGCGCCGCACAACAACTATGTAGAAGCCATCAACCGAGCTGCCCGTCCAATCAACGTTGGCCGCTCCGTGTGACCCAGAGCATGGAGATGTGTCATGAAATTCTTCCGTCGTTTCCGTAAGAGCCGCAGTTCCTCGAATTTGACCACGACGCTCGAGCGCCAGCGTCTGGCGCAGACCATGCCCGGACAGACCGGCGCGATTGCCGGCGCCCGCCTCGGCATTCTCGTCTGACAAGGGCCGCTAACGGCTACAGCACCCTTTGATTATGCCCGCCTTTCTTGTGGAAGGCGGGTTTTTATTTTTGACCCGCGCCGCCTTTGCGACCCTGATCATCCAGCATCTGCTTGTGGCTGGCTTGGCGGCAGTTGGCCTGGCAAGCGTCAACGCCGGCTTTGAAGCGCGACAACTATCCCGTTTGCGCCCCATACAATCTATTGACAGGGCGGCGTTTTCCTGCTGTCCATCCTCCTGATCGCGACATCATCTGTCCGCGGGCCGACTACCTCACGGAGGCCTGGATGACCGCCAAACCGCCGGTCAAGAGATCGCTCGTCTTTTTCCTGGTGCGGGACTTCACCATGGTGGCGTTCGCCACCGCGCTGGAGCCGCTCCGGATCGCAAACCGCATGCTTGGATACGAAGCCTACCAGTGGCGGCTCGCCAGCGTCGACGGCAAGCCGGTGGCGGCGTCGAACGGCGTGCTTTGCGCGGTCAACACCTCGCTCGACGACGAGCGGCGCAAGATGTCCGGCCAGGAAAGGCCCTCGATGGTGGTCGTCTGCAGCGGCATCAATGTCGAGACGGCCGGCAGCAAGACGATCTACGGCTGGCTGCGCGAGGAATATAATCGCGGCGTCGCCATCGGAGGCCTGTGCACCGGAGCTTACATCCTCGCGGCCGCCGGCCTCCTCTCGAACAAAAGATGCGCCATCCATTGGGAGAACCTGCCCGGCTTTTCCGAGGCGTTCCCCAAGGCCAACGTCTTCGCCGACCTCTTCGAGGTCGACCAGAACATCTATACCTGCGCCGGCGGCACGGCGGCGCTCGACCTGATGCTCAAGCTGATCGGCGACGATTTCGACGACAATCTCGTCAACCGGGTCTGCGAGCAGGTGCTGACCGACCGGGTGCGCAGCCCGACGGACCGCCAGCGCCTGCCCTTGCGCGCCCGCCTCGGCGTGCAGAACTCGAAGGTGCTCACCATCATCGAATTGATGGAGGCAAACCTCTCCGAACCGCTGTCGCTGATCGAGATCGCCGACCATGTCGGGCTGTCGCGGCGGCAGATCGAGCGCCTGTTCCGCCAGGAGATGGGCCGCTCGCCGGCGCGCTACTATCTCGAAATCCGGCTCGACCGGGCACGGCACCTGCTCATCCAGTCTTCGCTGCCGGTCGTGGAGGTGGCGGTCGCCTGCGGGTTTGTCTCGGCCTCGCATTTCTCCAAATGCTATCGTGAGCTTTACGCCCGCTCGCCGCAGCAGGAGCGTGTCGATCGCAAGCAATTGCTGGCAGCGTGACGATATCGATCTGGGTGCTTCCGTCCGGCATCCCTCATCCGACCTCGCTTTCGCTTCGCTCGACTCGGCCACCTTCTCCCCCAACGGGGAGAAGGGAAAACCCGGATCGATCTCGCAGCCAATCGCCAAGGTTAAATCCTTGCGCAGACCCCCTGTGCAACGCACCACCTTCTCCCTTGTGGGAGAAGGGGGCCGAGCGGAGCGAGGTCGGATGAGGGGTGCCGAAGAACCCGCCTTACCTAGTGCGCCTCCGCCGTGCGCATCGCCTCGACGCGTATCTCCTCGGTCAGCCGCGCCTTGAGCGCGGAGAATTCCGGGCTGGTCTTGATCGTGTAGTGGCGTGGATGCGGCAGGTCGACCGCGACATCCGATTTTATCCGACCCGGCCGCGCCGACATCACGATGACGCGCGAGGCCATGAAGATCGCCTCCTCGATGTCGTGGGTCACGAAGAGCACGGTCTTCTGCCGCTTTTCCCAGATGCCGAGCAAAAGTTCCTGCATCAGCCCGCGCGTCTGGTTGTCGAGTGCGCCGAACGGCTCGTCGAGGAGCAGGATCTCCGGGTCGTTGGCGAGCGCGCGGGCGATCGCGGTCCGCTGCTGCATGCCGCCCGAAAGCTGCTTCGGCCAATGGTTCTCGAAGCCCCTGAGGCCGACCAGTTCGACATAGGAAGCGACGATGTCCCGCCGCTCCTTCTCCGGCGTGCCCTTCTCGCGCAGGCCGAAGGCGATGTTGTCGGCGACGGTGAGCCAGGGAAACAGCGTGTAGGACTGGAACACCATGCCGCGGTCCGGCCCGGGCCGGGTGACCTCGCGCGCGTCGAGCAGCACGCGCCCGGTGCTCGGCGTGTCGAGGCCGGCGACGATCCTCAGCAGCGTCGATTTTCCGCAACCCGACGGGCCGAGGATGGTGATGAAATCGTTGGCGGCGACGGCAAGGTTCGTCGGCTGGAGCGCCTTGACCGGCTGCCCGCCATGCGTGCCGGGAAAGGTCCGGCTCACGTTCTCGATGGCAAGCTTGCTCACGCGAGGCTCCACGGAAAGAGCCAGCGGTTGAGCGCTTTGAAAGCGGTGTCGGAGATCAGTCCGATCAGGCCGATGATGATGATGCCGAAGATGATCTGCCCGGTCGCCAGCCGCGACTGGCTGTTGATGATCATGTAGCCGATGCCGGACGAGGCGCCGATCAGCTCGGCGACGATGACGTAGGTCCAGGCCCAGCCGAGC
>JBQCFH010000057.1:0-7676 GCA_051959385.1 Rhizobiaceae bacterium
ACGCCGCCCACATGCGCGAGCTCGCCCGCCTCATCGACAAGAGCGCCCGCTCGGCAGCCGATCGGGCACTCCGCGGCAAACGCGTCAAGGAACTCCGCGATCGCATCCTGCTCGTGCGAGCCACGCCGGAAGAACTGACCAAGGTCGTGCACCAGACGATGGTTCACGTCCGCGAGGCCCACAAAGCGAAGACGGAGATGGTCGAGGCCAACCTGCGCCTCGTGATTTCGATCGCGAAGAAATACACGAACCGCGGCCTGTCCTTCCTCGATCTGATCCAGGAGGGCAACATGGGCCTGATGAAGGCGGTCGAGAAATTCGAGTACCGCCGCGGGTATAAGTTTTCCACGTACGCGACGTGGTGGATCCGCCAGGCGATCACCCGTTCGATCGCCGACCAGGCGCGCACGATCCGCATCCCGGTGCACATGATCGAGACCTTGAACAAGGTCATGCAGGTGCAGAAGCAGCTCCTGCAGGAATACGGCCACGAGCCGACGCCGGAAGAGGTCGCCGACGAGATGAATCTGCCGGTCGAGCGCGTGCAGCAGATCATGAAGATGGCGCAACAGCCCATCTCGCTGCAGTCGCCGGTGGGCGATGGTGACGACACCAGCTTCGGTGACTTCATCGAGGACAAGTCGGCGGAAAATCCGTACGACATGACGGCTTACTCGCTCTTGCGCGAAAAGATCATCGACGTGCTCGACACGCTTACGGAGCGTGAACGGCGCGTGCTTTCGCTGCGGTTCGGCCTGATCGACGGTTACAGCCGCACGCTCGAGGAGGTCGGCAAGCAATTCAAGGTGACCCGCGAGCGCATCCGCCAGATCGAGGCCAAGGCGCTGCGCAAGCTGAAGCACCCGAGCAGGTCGAGGAAGCTGAGGAGCTTTTTGGATAGCTGAAGCAGCCGGTCGGATGCCGACGATCGCTATCTTTTATGGCATCGTGATCCAGATGTTCTGGGACGATCACAACCCGCCGCATTTCCATGCCGTGTATGGAGACGATGAGGTGGTGATCACGATTTCCACTTTGGAAATCCTGCGCAGTGACTTGCCCCGCCGGGCCTGTCACTGGTCCTTGAATGGGCGCAAGATCACCGGACGGAGTTGCTGGAGGACTGGACATTATGCGAGCGGCACCAGATGCCGAAAAAGATCGCTCCGCTTCGTTGAACCGACTGTCCGGGTCGAAGGTCCCTTGGCGTATTGAGGCGGTGAAGGCGCTACCGAACTATTGTCTTGAGGTGCAGTTTCGCGACGGCCTGCAAGGCACGGTCGAGATGAGCAAGCTCATTTGGGGGACGCGCGCAGGCGTATTCGAAAAGCTTCGCAACCCGGATCTGTTCGCTCAGGTTCATGTGGAGTTTGGAGCGGTGACTTGGCCGGGCGATCTCGATCTCGCGCCGGACGCCATGTATGATCAGATCAAGGCCCACGGAAAGTGGGTTCTGCCTGGCAGACGACGCATTGCGTATCGAGAGCCGGTGGAATCGAGCAGCTTGCTCTCGATTGGATACGACCCTGAGGAACAGGTCCTTGAGGCCGAATTCGTCGATGGGTCGGTTTACCGCTACGAGGGCGTGCCGCCCGAACTGCATCTCGAACTGATCACGGCTCCGTCGCTTGGCCGCTATTTCAACGCACATATCCGGGACGATTTTAAGGGCGAGCGCGTCAGTTAGGTCCGATATTGCTTCGGACCAAATTTGGCTGTTCTCGTCTGATACGCGTTTTCGTTTCTGTGCTAGTCTGTCATCATGAACGAGCGCTTCCACCTCGATCTCGATTGGCCAGCGACAACGCAGGCGGCAGACGGTATGCCGCGCCGCCCGTGGACGGTGGCCGAAATCGAGGCGATGGTGAAGGCAGGCATCATCGCCGAGGACGAGCGGTTTGAACTGATCGGCGGGGAGGTGGTGCCGATGCTACCCAAGGGCGGGCGGCACGAGATGGTCAAGCTGGAACTCAATCAGCACTTCCAGCGGATCAGGCCGGACCATCTGTATGTCGCGCAGGAAACCACCCTGCGGCTGGACGACAAGTCCTTCCTGGAGCCGGATTTCTGCGTCTTCCCGCACTCCATATTCCCCGGCGACATGCGCGGCTACGACGTGCTGCTCGCCATCGAGGTGTCCGATACGAGCCTCGTTTACGACCGGGGCCGCAAGATCGGCGTCTATGCGGCCTACGGCATTCCGGAGGTCTGGGTCATCGACGCCAATACGCTTGTGACCCGCGTCCATCGCAAATTGGGCGCGGAGGGCTACCGGGATATATTCGAGGCGGGACCCGAACAGGAAATCGCTGCGATGCGGGTGCCTGCCATCGCCATGAATCTCGGCAAACTCGGCTTGCGGCCTCTCTGAAGCGCGCTGCGACGGCCGCTCACGCCGCTGCCTCCTTCGCCGCCGCGGCGCTTTCCGATTTGCCTGACCGCTCCGCCTCCTTGGCCGCTTCGTCTCGGCGTACGCGCTCGCCGGCCACCAGCACGACCGGTTGCGTGCACGCCGCGAGAACGGCGGCCGCCGTCTCGCCGAAGAAAAGCTCGTCGCCCGAACGCTGCGTGACTCCCATCACCACCAGCGCCGCGCCCTTCGTTGCCTCGCGCGTGATGGCTTCGGCGGCCGCGCCATGCGTCCGCATGGCGGTCTTGATCGGAACGCCGTAGCGCTCCGCGAGGTCGACGATGTCCTTCAGCGCCGCTTCCTCACGGCGGTGCGAAAGCGAGATCCTGCCGCCGCTCCTGGCCCTCGGCGCCACGTAAAGCGCCTTGACGCGCGCCTGTTGCGGCCGCGCGATGGCGAGCGCCAGGTCGGCGGCGCGCCGCGCGGTCTCCGTGCCGTTGACGGGCACGAGGATGGTGGCGCCCGGCTGCAGCACCGGCGCCTTCTCCGCCTTGCCGACGCCCTTCACGACCAGGCAGAGCGGCCCGTCGAAGCCGCGCGTGACCTCGTTCAGCTTCCGTGTGAAGGCGCCTTTCTGCGTCAGCGAGCGGCCGAGGCCGATAAAAAGCAGGTCGTATCCCTTGCGCGCCTCCTCCGCGATGCTCTTGCCCGGCGCGCCGGATTCGGTGCGTGCGGTCATCCGCACCTTGTCGACGGAGGTGTTCTCTGCCTCCTCCACCGCGGTGGCGCTGGCCTTCGCGCCTTTCTTCAATTCATCGAGATGCTTTTCCTCGCCCCGGGCCTTGCCGTCCTCCTCCGCATCCTTTTCCAGCCTCAGCACCGTTGTCGGCATGCCGCTCGAACCGCCGATCAGCCCGGCCAGATATGCGGTGAACCTGCCGTTGGCACTGTCGTCGACGGCAAGCAGCAGCCGTTCCAGGCTCGAGACGAAGCCGCGTTCGTCGAGCGCCTCGCGGTCGACCCGCTCCTTCTCCTGCGCGCCCATGGGTAGGCGCCGCAGCGCCCAGCGCAGCATCGGCGGCATGGCGAGCGTGGTGAGCACCGCCATCGTCACGATCATGGTGAAGAGGTTGTGCGAGAGGATGTTCATCGAAAGCCCGATCGAGGCGACGATGACCTCGGTCGAGCCGCGCGCGTTCATGGCGCTGCCGACCGCCGTCGCTTCCTTGAACGACATGCCGGCGAACTTGCCGCCGGCAAACGCTCCGCCGAACTTGCCGATCGAGGCGATCAGCACGAGGCCGGCCGTGAGCAGGGCGAGCTTGGGATCGGCAAGCACCGTCAGGTCGGCGGAGAGCCCCGCCATGCCGAAGAAGACCGGCATGAACAGCGCCGTGATGATGCCGCGCAGCTGCGCCTCAATATGCTCGGAGAGGATCGGCGACTCGCCGACCAGTATGCCGGCGACGAAGGCGCCGAGCACGGTGTGAACGCCGATCAGGTTCGTCGTGATCGCCATCAGCCCCATGATGACGAGGATGACCGTGATGACCGCGAATTCGCTGCGGAACGTGTCGTTGGCCCAGCGGATCAACTCGAAGACGATGCGCCGGCCGATCGTCAGGCTGAAGGCCATGAAGATGGCGACTTCCACGATGGTCAGCGCCAGCGGCCCGATTTCGAGGCTGCCGTGGGTGGCGATCCCGAAGGTCACCGCCATGATGAGCCAGCCCACCGTGTCCTCGATGATCGCCGAGGAGACGATGATCTGGCCGAGGTCGCGGCGCATGAAGCCCATCTCGCGGATGATGATGGCGACGATCTTCACCGAGGAGATCGAAAGCGCCGTGCCGAGAAAGAGCCCGGCGACGACCCGCTCCGACGGCTCCGGAAGCAGTGCCTCGGGCAGGAATTGGGCGAGCGCGAATCCGCATATGAAGGGGACGGCGATGCCGGCGGCGGAGATGGAGAAACAGGCCGCGCCGACCCGTCGCACGAGCCTCAGATCGGTCTCCATCCCGGTCAGGAGCAGGAGGAGCAGGATTCCGAGCTGCGAGACTGCCTCGATCATGCTCTTCTGTTCGGGATTGGTCGGGAACATCATGTGCTGCCCGGCGGGCCAGAGCCAGCCGAAGAGCGAAGGCCCGAGCAGGATGCCGCCGATCAGCTGGCCCATGACCGCCGGCTGCCCGACCCGCTCCATCAGCTCGCCCAATCCGCGTCCCACCACCAGCAGAAGCACGATCTCGGCGACGAAGATGCCTTCGCCCGAGCCGCCCATGCCCGCGGCCTTGCGCTGCCCGCCTTCCGCCGCGAGCGCCGGGATCACCATTGCCGCCAGCAGCGCCAGGCCAATTGCCAGCGCCAGCGTCGAGAGTTGGCGCGATTGACTGTTTCGACCCATGAAACCCCGCCCCGTGCAAGAATGAACCCGCAAAACGCGCGGGCGCTCATTCCGTTGCTCACGGTCACGCGTATCGTCGGACAGGCGGTTGAACCGTGGCTTCGGCCGCACCATCATGACTGGAAGGATAATATCCGCAACAGAGGTGTCCATGACGCAGACCACGCTCGAAATCGGCACGTCCGGACAGGGCCTCTACGAATTTACCGACCGTGTAGCGCGTTTCGTCGAGGGAAGCGGCGTCGAGACCGGACTGCTGACGGTCTTCGTGCAGCACACCTCCTGTTCGCTCCTCATCCAGGAAAATGCGGATTCCGATGTCCGGCGCGACCTGGAGGCTTTCTTCCGCCGGCTGGTTCCGCCGGCGGACGATCCGGCCATGGACTATCTGGTGCACCGCACCGAGGGTCCCGACGACATGCCGGCGCACATCAAGGCGGCGCTGACGGCGGTTTCGCTCTCGATACCGGTCAGCAGCGGCCGGCTTGCCCTCGGCACATGGCAGGGCATCTACCTGTTCGAGCACCGGGCGCGGCCGCACCGGCGCCGCATCGTTCTCCACATCGCATGAACGGCCTCATGGCGACGGCCGCGCATTGCGGCTATATTTGCCTTTACGAAACAGAAACCCGGCGGTTCGATGCGGGCCGCTTCTCCAGGAGGAGAGGAGGACCATGTCATTTCTGAAACGACTCTTCGGCGGCGGCGCCCCAGCCGAAGCGGGCGGCGAGGAACCGCAGGCCGCCGGCAAGGAAGTCGAGCATAATGGCTTCATGATCCGCGCCACGCCCTTCAAGGCGGAAGGCCAGTTCCAGTGCTGCGGGGTCGTCACGAAAGAGGTCGACGGCATCGTGAAGGAGCACAAATTCATCCGCGCCGACCGCTTCGCCTCGCTCGACGACGCAGCCGATTTCGCGCTGCGCAAGGGCCGGCAGCTCGTCGACGAACAGGGCGAGCGCATCTTCGGCTGACAATTCCGCGAGGCCGGGCTGCAACGGCGTTCTGGCTGGGCTCGGCC
This sequence comes from Rhizobiaceae bacterium, assembly GCA_051959385.1. GTDB lineage: Bacteria > Pseudomonadota > Alphaproteobacteria > Rhizobiales > Rhizobiaceae > Mesorhizobium_L. The sequence goes on from JBQCFH010000057.1 coordinate 5,773, forward strand.
TGACGGAATTTTCGGTCGTATCCGAAGTCGGCTAGTTGCGCCGACCGTCAGGCGGCGATCACCTCGACAAGCTCGATGTCGAAGACGAGGTCGCGGCCGGCGAGCGGATGGTTGGCATCCACGGTGACCGAGGAATCGTCGAGATCGACCACCGTCAGGTTGACCGGCTGGCCGTCCGGCGTGTTCGCCTGCAGCCTTGTCCCGATATCGACCGGCACGCCTTCGGGAATGGCGGTGCGGGGGATCGCCTGGACGCGCGCATCGTCGTGCGGGCCGTATGCCTCGTCGGCCGGCACCGTCATCGTCTGCTTCTCGCCGACTTCCATGTTGGGGATGTTCCGCTCGATGCCGGGAATGATCTGCCCGGCGCCGAACTTGAACTCCAGCGGTTCGCGCCCGGCGGAACTGTCGAACTCGGTGCCGTCGGTCAGTCTTCCGGTGTAATGGATGCGCACGACATCCCCGTTCTTGATCTGGGTCATGTCTGGATCTCTTGTCTTTTCAGCTTGAAGATCGTGGCGCGGACCGTGGCCGGCGCCGGCGAAAGGAGCCGCCCGATGTGCAGGCTGACTCGACCCCTGACGTAGTGTGCCGGGAGAGGATGTAAAGGGCCGGCTTGCCGAAGCGGAAACGCGGAGCGGGCAGGGGAACGATCATAAACGGATCATTAGTCTTAATGACCCATAAATGACGGGACCGGCCGAGACCCGGCGCAGGAGCGCTCGGGTGGGTGTTGCCGGCGCTGTTCCCGTTGACGCCCATATCGGCCCATGCTATCCCATCCGACCAGTCAATCGATCGTTTCCGTGCAGGGCAAAGGGCGCAGAGGCCGGTGGGGCCATCTGGCCGCCGGCTCCCGTTTGCCCGGCGGAAGGGCGGAGCCGCCCACAGGAGAATCGGCGTGCAGCGGAACGGGAACAGGGAAAACCATCGGGGTGGACGCCGCCCATGATGGACCGTTTTCTCTCGAACGCCGTGAACCGCATCGACGCGAAAGGGCGCGTGTCCGTGCCGGCGCATTTCCGTACCGTGCTGCAGAAGCGCGGATACCAGGATCTCTATGCCTTGCGGGCGCTGGACACGCCGTCGATGGATGTCGGCGGCCCCGATCTTCTCGACCGCTACGAGGCGAGGATCGCGGCGGAGGATCCGCTCACCGGCACGGCGGACGATATTTCTTTCTTCTGCCATGGCGACGGGACCTTCCTGAAGCTCGACCAGGATGGGCGCATCATGGTGACGGATTTCATCCGCGAGCATACCGGGATCGGCTCGGAAGTGGCCTTTCTCGGCCGCGGCAATTTCTTCCAGATGTGGGAGCCGGAGCGGTTGCGGGCGCATGGCGCGGAGGTTCGTTCCCGGCTCGCCCGGCTTCGGCAATCCGCCGCCAGGGCGCGGCCGACTGGAGAATCGGAATGACGGCGGGCCCCGGCGGCTCGATCGACGCCGGTGGCGGACCGGCCCGTCACATTCCGGTTCTCCTTGCCGAAGTCCTCGAAGCGCTCCAGCCCGGCCCCGGCAAGACCATCATCGACGGCACCTTCGGCGCCGGCGGCTATACAGGCGCTCTCCTGGAGAAGGGCGCTCATGTCGTTGCGATCGACCGCGATCCCGACGCGATTGCGGCAGGACGCCGGCTAGAGGCGGCTTCGGCCGGCCGGCTGCGGCTCGTGGAGGGCGCCTTTTCACGGCTCGACGAAGGCGCGGACGCGCCGGTCGAGGGCGTCGTGCTCGACATCGGCGTCTCCTCTATGCAGCTCGACCAGGCCGAGCGCGGCTTCTCCTTCCGCCAGGAAGGACCGCTCGACATGCGCATGGCGCAGGCGGGCCTCTCCGCGGCCGACGTCGTCAACAATTTCAAGGCCGGCGATTTGACCCGCATCTTCGGCATCCTCGGCGAGGAG
>JBQCFH010000058.1:0-2109 GCA_051959385.1 Rhizobiaceae bacterium
GCGCTCGCCGCCGCCGGCGCTGCGGCGGACGCGCTCTGCATGTGCACGACGATCAGTTCGGTCGGCACCGCCGGCCCCGCCGCGGGCATCGACTTCATCGCGTCGAGCGTGGCGGCGACCTTCACCGGGGCCGCGGCCGCATCGCCCTTCGGGACCGATTGCCTGATGCTGGCGAGCGATGTCTCCAGGGCGGTGAGGTTGGCGGCAAGCTGGCCGAGCTGCTTGCTCATGCCGTCCGGCGACAGGCCCTTCTGCAATCCGGCGAGCGCGGCATTGCCGGATTTGACGCCGGCCTCGACCTGCTCGAGCCGGTCGCGGATATTGTCGAGCGAGGCCTTCTGCACGCCGGCGAGCGCCTCGTTGGTGCTCTTGATGCGGGCGTTGAGCTCTTCCATCTGCTTCGTCACGCCGGCGAGCGAGGCGGCCTTGCGCATGTCGTCGAGCGCGGCGTTGTTCTTGTCGAGACGTCCGCTGACGTCGGCGAGCGCCGCCTTGATCTCGGTGCGGTCGGCGGCGGCGCGCTGCCACAACAGGCCGAGGGCCGGCGCGGCGATGGCGATCATGACGACGCCGGCGGCGGCGCCGATCAGAAACGGATTCCGGGTCTCGGTCACGATGTTCCCCCCACCTTCGTTTTCTATTGGCGACAGGATATATGCGAAATTTATCTGCGCAAGCGAAGACACGCGCCGCGCTTGAAACTCCACGGAACGCGCCGCTATAGAAGCGCTCTTCTCCGGCGCAGGAAATTCATGACCGAAACGATCAGGATCCGCATGGGCGGATACGGGCCGGCCACGACCGGCTTTTCGAAGTCGCTCAAATTCATCGGCGACCGGCTGGCGGCCCGCTTCGGCGACCGCATCGCCATCGACTACATCTGGAACGTCATGGATCACGGCCACAAGGCCGAGGACATCCTGACGCTGGTCGAAAGCGGCGAGATCACGCTCGGCTACCAGTCGTCGAGCTACCTGACCGATCGCGTGCCGGAACTCGGCTTCGTCGACCTGCCCTTTCTGTTCGCCAACAACGCCCAGGCGCGCGGCGCCATGGACGGCGCGCTCGGAAAGTTCCTGGCCAAGAGCATCGAGGACCGCATCGGCTACCGCATCCTCGGCTGGTTCGAGAACGGCTTCCGCCACATCTCCAACCGCCTGCGGCCGATCCACCTGCCGGCAGACATGACGGGCATGAAGATCCGCGTGCTGCCGAGCGAGGTCCAGCGCCGCACCTTCGACCTGCTCGGCGCCGTCGCCATGCCGATGGACCTGACCGAGGCCATCGCCATGATCAAGGCCGGCACGCTCGACGCGCAGGAGAACCCGCTCGCCAACACCGTCACCTATGGCGTGCACAACTTCCACAAGTTTCATACGCTGACCTCGCACTTTTATATTTCGCGTCCGGTCTTCCTGCATCGCGCCAGCTTCGAGGCCTGGCCGGCCGACTTGCAGGAGGCGATGCGCGAGGCGGTCACGGCGTCGGTCGCCTATCAGCGCGGCCTGGCGGTCGAGGAGCACGAATATTCCAGGAAGGCGGTCGAGGCCGCCGGCTGCGAGATCGTCACGCTGACCGCGGCCGAGCACGCGGCTTTCGTCGACGCGGTGCAGCCGCTCCTGAAGGAAGCGCGCGCAACCTACGGCGAGGCCATGTTCGGGATGGTGCCCAGGGCCTGAGCGGCCGCCGGTTAACGCTCGCGAAACCATACCACCCGGCAGCGCCGGCCGCGGTTACAACGCCGCAACGCTTCGCGCGTAAGGGATGGAACCGGCATCCGGACGGCGTCATGACCACATCCTCTCGTCCCGTCGCGCTCGCGCTGCGCGGCCTCACCAAGCGCTACGAGCGGCCGGCGGTCGACGGCCTCGACCTCACCGTTTACGGCGGCGAGTTCTATTCGCTGCTGGGGCCGAACGGCGCCGGCAAGACCACGACCCTGCGGATGGTGGTCGGGCTCTTGAAGCCGGACGCCGGCACGATCGCCATTGACGGCGTCGATGCGCTCGCCGATCCGGTCGCGGCCAAGCAGATCACCGCCTGGGTCTCGGACGAGCCGATGATCTACGACAAGCTGACGCCGTTCGAATATCTCGAATTCGTCGCCGG
>JBQCFH010000059.1:0-6752 GCA_051959385.1 Rhizobiaceae bacterium
TTTCGCCTTCCTCGAACCCGGAATGCAGAAGATCGATCCGGACCTTACCAAACAGGTGACCACGCAGTTCGCCAATGTGAAGACGATGCTCGAGACCTATCGCGATCCGAACGAGCTCGGCGGCTACAAGCGCTATACGGCCGAACTGAAGGCCTCCGACGCCAACAAGCTCAGCAAGGCGATCCAGGCGCTGCAGGAGCCGCTTTCCAGGATAGCCGAAAAAGTAGCGACCGCCCGTTGATGAGAGACCACCGGACAAAGGACATCGGCAACCGCGTTTCGCGCCGCGGCCTGCTCCTCGGAGCGGCCGCCGGCACGATCGGCGCGGCCGTGCCGGGGAGCGCCGCGCAGGCCGCCGCCCTGGCGGCGAGCGCCGGCGCCGATGCGGAGGACATCGTCGATCTCACCGGCGAATACCCGTTCTACGGCAATGCGGAGCAGGCGGGCATCCGTACGCCGCCGCAGCGCTACACCTTCTACATGACCTTCGACCTGACCTCGCCGCTGCGCAGCGACCTGCAGGTGCTCCTGGCGCGATGGTCGGCGGCCATTTCGCAGCTGATGAAGGGAAAGCCGGTCGGGCAGATCGAGCCGTCGCGTCCCGACGCCATCGGTCTCGACACAGGCGAGGCGCTCAACCTCAGCCCGGCATGCCTGACCGTCACTGTCGGTCTCGGACCGAACGTATTCACCGACGCCTACGGCCTCGCCGGCCATCGGCCCCCTCTCCTGCGCGAGCTGAAGCAATTGCCGAGCGACGCCTTCAAGCCGGGGCTCACCGGCGGCGACCTGTCGCTCCAGGCCTGCGCCGACGATCCGCAGGTCGCCTACCACGCCATCCGCGACCTCGCCCGCATCGCCAAGGTCACCGGTGCGGCGGCGACGCGCTGGACGGTGATGGGTTTCGGCCGCGCCTCGGCCGGCAAGGGCCAGTCGACGCCGCGCAACCTGCTCGGCTTCAAGGACGGCACCCGCAACATCCGCGAGGATGCCGATTTCGACCGGTTCGTGTGGGTCAAGGACGGGCCGGAATGGCAGCGCCACGGCACCTACCAGGTCGTGCGCAAAATCCAGATGCATATCGAGGCGTGGGACACCGACCGGATCAGCGACCAGAACGCGGTGTTCGGCCGCCACAAGGTCTCCGGCGCGCCGCTCACCGGCACGCATGAATTCGACACGCCGGACTTCGAGAAGAAGGATGCCGCAGGCAATCCGGTGATGCCGGCCACGTGCCACGTGCGTCTAGCGGCTTCCGAGAACAATGGGGGCCTCAGAATCCTGCGCCGTTCCTACAACTACACCGACGGCATCAACCAGTACGGCGTGCTCGACGCCGGGCTGCTGTTCATCTCCTACCAGAGCGATCCAGCCCATTTCGAGACGCTGCAGGCGAAGCTCGGCGCGGCCGACCGCCTCAACGAGTACATTTCGCATATCGGCTCGGCGATCTTCTTCGTGCCGCCGGCGCCGCAGGAAGGCTCCTATATTTGCGCCCAGATGTTCGCTGACGGATAGCGGACATAACTGGACAAAGATGCTCCGCTTTAATAGAAACGACTTTATAACGATTCTAAAGAACCTATGATGACGCCCGGCCTCGAGGCCGGACGCGAAAGGGAGCGGAATGCGGCTGACCAGACAGACCAACTACGCGATCCGCATCCTGATGTATTGCGAGGCGAACCGGGGCAGGCTGAGCCACGTGTCGGAGATCGCGGGCGCCTACAAGGTCTCGGAACTCTTCCTGTTCAAGATCCTGAAACCCCTTGTCGACAACGGCTTCATCGAGACGGTGCGCGGCCGCCACGGCGGCATCCGCCTCGCCAAGCCCGCGACGGACATCTCGCTCTTCGACGTCGTCCGGGTGACCGAGGAGAATTTCGCCATGGCGGAATGTTTCGAGAACGACGCCGTCGACTGTCCGCTGGTCGATTCCTGCGGCATGAACGCGGCGCTTCGCGAGGCGCTCGGCGCCTTCTTCGAGGTGCTCGCCCGCTACAGCATCGACGATCTGGTCAAGGCGCGCCCGAACATCGCCGCCATCCTCGGCATTGCGCAGGCAAAATCCGCGGCCTGATTTCGGGTCCGGATCGCAATGCGCGAACACTACTCGCCAGGATGGAGCCGGTTTTTTCGGTCCGGCATGAAGCGCAGCGCAACGAGCACCATCGCGATCCCGGCAACCGGGACGAGAAGCAGGAGATAATTGTAGACGTTCATTGGTCCGTCTTCAGATGCGTTACACGTGGCATGGAGCCCATCCCTGACAGAAATCCCCGCCGGTGGAGGCGGGGATCCTGATTGCCGGACCGGCATTTGCCGGCGCGGACTGCCGCCAGATCAGAACGGCGAATCCGGGAAGTAGAAGTCCTTGGCGTTTTCCTTGGTGATCAGGGTGGCGTCGAGGATGTAGCTGCCGCGCACCGGAACCTGGTCGTAGAGGCTGGCCGCGGTCAGCTCCATCGCGGTGCCGATCATTGCCGGCGGATAGAGCACGTCGACCGGGATCAGCTTGTCGCCGTCCATGACCTTCTTGACCATGTCCTTGGAGCCGGCGCCGGCGATGACATACTTGATGTCGGTGCGCTTGGCCTGCTCGATCGCCTGCAGCACGCCGACGGCCATGTCATCGTCCTGGCACCAGACGACGTCGATCTTCGGGTACTTGGTCAGGTAGTCCTGCATGACCTTGAAGGCATCGTCGCGGTTCCAGTTGCCGAACTGCTTCTCCAGCACCTTGACGTTCGAGCCTTCGATCGCCTTGTCGAAGCCGTCCTGGCGCTGCTGGTCGATCGGGATCGGCAGGCCGCGGATGACCACCACCTGCGCGTCCGGCGTGTGCTCCTTGATGTACTTGCCGGCGACGGCGCCCAGGGCGGGATTGTTGCCGGCGACATAGAGATCGCGAACCGAATCGTCGTTGTTGGAGGGCGCGCGGTCGACCAGCGTGACGAAGATGTTCTTGCTCTTCACCTGCTTGATGGCGTTGACCAGCGGGTCCGGGTTGGAGGGCAGGATGACCAGCGCGTTCATGCCCTGCGTGGTGAGGTCCTCCAGCGCGTTCGCCTGGGTCGCAGCATCCGGCGAAGTCTTGACGATGACGTTCAAGCCCGGATGCTCGGCCATCAAGAGCTTGGCCACGCGCTGGGCGTGATAGACGACGCCGGCCGTCCAGCCATGGTCGGCCGCCGGGATCGATACGCCCATCGTGAATTTCTTGTCTTCGGCGTGGGCGACGCCGACAAGGGCGGCCATCGCCACCGCCATACCCATCAACAATCTACGCATTCTCTTCTCCCTTGCGTTCCCGAGGTTTGACTGGATGGAAACCGGGCCCCCAGTATACCCGGCCGGGGCGATAGCCCGCCCCGAAAATCAAGCGGCTCAGTTGCGGCGCATCAGGAAGCGCTGCACCAGCATCGCGATGATGATGATCGCGCCCTGGATTGCCCCGATCAGGTACTCGCTCACGAAGTTCGACAGGAGCATGATGTTGCCGACGATCTCGAGGATGAAGGCGCCGCAGATCGTGCCCCAGATGCGGCCGACGCCGCCGCGCAGCGCCGTCCCGCCGACGACGACCGCCGTGATCGCCTGAAGTTCCCACAATATGCCGGTCGTCGCCGAGGTCGAGCCGAGCCGCGGCACGTAGAGCAGCACGGCGACGGCTACGCACAGCCCCTGGATGATGTAGGTGATCGTGCGCACGCGGTTCACCGGAATGCCGGAATAGCGCGCCACGTCTTCGTTGGAGCCGACCGCGATCACATGCCGCCCGTAGCGCGTGCGGTAAAGCTCGAAGGCGCCGATGGCGGCCGTCGCGAAGATGACGATGATCGGCACCGGCACGCCCAGCACCGCGCCGAAATAGGCCGGGTGGTAAAGGCTCTGCAGGTCCGAGGAATGCAAGGTGATCGCCCCGCCCTGCGACAGCCAGGTGGTCAGCCCGCGGAAGATGCCCATCGTGCCGAGCGTGGCGATGAAGGGCTCGATGCGGCCGACCGTCGTGATGAGGCCGTTCGCCCAGCCGCAGGCGGCGCCGATCAGGATGGCGAGCGCCATCGCCGCGACCAGCATGAGAGGCAGGTTCGAGATCACGCCGCTGTTCATGAACATGATCATCAGGCTGGCGACGAAGGCGACCATCGAGCCCACCGAAAGATCGAGCCCGCCGGCCGAGATGACGAAAGTGGCCCCGACCGCGATGATGGCGATGAAGGCGCTGCGCGTCAGCACGTTCAGCAGATTGTCGATGCTCAGAAAGTTCGGGCTGGCGAAGGCGCCGAGGATGAGGAGCAGCACGAGCGCCACGAAGGGCGCGACGGCCCTCAGATCCATGTCCTTCCACGATTTCTGCGTTTTGGCCGCGCCGGCCGCGAGATCGGTCATTCTCATTCCGCCACCAGGGCGGCCTCCTCGGATGTGGCGCCGGTCGCCAAAACGACGATTTCGTGCTCGGTCATGCGCTCGCCCGTTACCTCGCCGACGATGCGGCCGGCGCGCATGACGACGATGCGGTCGCAGATGCCGATCAGTTCCGGCATTTCCGACGAAATCACGATCACCGACTTACCTTCTTCGGCCAGCGCGGCAATGAATTTGTATATCTGTTCCTTGGTGCCGATATCGATGCCGCGCGTCGGCTCGTCGATGATGACGATATCGGGATGCAGCATCATCATCTTCGCCAGCAGCAGCTTCTGCTGGTTGCCGCCGGAAAGCTGGCCGGCCAGCATCTCCTTGCGGCCGGCGCGGATGTCGAACTCGCCGATCGCCTCGTCGAGCGCGGCGCGCTCCTTCCTGCGGTCGATGACGAGGCCGCGCATGAAGCGGCCGAGGGAGGCGAGCGTGAGATTGACGCGCAGGTCCTGGAGCAGGAGCAGGCCCTTCCCCTTCCGGTCCTCGCTCAGATAAACGATGCCGGCCTTCATGCTGTCGTGGACATCGGCGAAATGCATCGGCTTGCCGGCGAGCTTCACGGTGCCGTGGGCGGTCCTCAGGCCCACCACGCCTTCGAGCAATTCGGTGCGGCCGGCGCCGACCAGGCCGGCGAAGCCGAGGATCTCGCCCTTGCCGAGCCTGAAGGAGGCATGGCTCGCATAGCCGGGCACCGAGAAATCCTCCACCTCCAGCACCGGCTCGCGGGCGGCATGGGCGTGGCGGTCGGGGTAGAGCTTCGAGACGTCGCGGCCGACCATCAGGCGGGCCATGTCGACCGGCTGCAGATCGGCGGCGGGATGCGTCGCCACCAGATTGCCGTCCCTCAGAACACTGACCGTATCGGCGATCGCCTTCACCTCGGGCAGCCGATGCGAGATATAGAGCACCGCGATGCCCGAATTCCTGATGTCGTCGATAACCTTCAGGAGCGCCTCGGTCTCGACCGGGGTGAGCGAGGCGGTCGGCTCGTCGAAGATGGCGACGCGGTGCGGCACCAGAAGGGCGCGCGCGATCTGCACGAGCTGGCGCTGCGCGATGGAAAGCCGCCCGACCACCACTTTCGGATCGATCTCCGCGCCGAGGCCGCGCACGGCCTTCGCGGCGCGTTCGTTCATGGCGCGGTCGTCGACCACGAGGCCATTCGACAGTTCGCGGCCGAGGAAGAGATTCTGCGCGACGGTAAGATCGGGCGCCAGCAGGATTTCCTGGTGGACGAGGACGATGCCGCGCGTCTCGGCCTCGACCGGGCCGGAGAACGTCACCGGCTCGCCGTCGATGCGGATCGTGCCCTTCGTCGGCGCCAGATGGCCGGCGAGGATCTTCATCAGGGTCGACTTGCCGGCGCCGTTCTCGCCGATGATGGCGTGGACCTTGCCGGGCTGGAAGGAGAGCGAGACTTTGCGCAGCACTTCGACCGGGCCGAATGACTTCGACAGGCCCTCGACCCGCATGACCGGCACGTCGCGCGGGGCGGTTGCGTCAGCCATGGCCGGCCGCCAGCCTGCTGCGGGACCGATCCATGAAGAGACGCCTGAAATCGATTACGCTCGTCCTCATCAATCCTCTGTCGGCCCGTTTCCTTCCTGCTTCTGTCAACGGCAAGGCAGCGGCGGCAGGTTCTAAACCGATTAGCGTGAACCGATTGGCGACGCAATCCGGAAGCCGTATTTTTGGGACCGACGCGCGTCACCCCGGTTTGGCGCCTGAGCGGAGCGAGGGCGGCAAGACCGGGTCGCTACGCTCCGCCCGTTTTCCGGGATGCCGCGAGTCGGAGGGGGCCGCTCGCCGGCTGACCTTGGCAGCAGGCTCGCGAGCCCGGGTGGCAAAGATAACTCGACTCCCTTACATAGTCGCGACCGTTGGCAGTACCTTCCCCCGCCCCGTTCCCGAAACGGCCGAATCCCATGCAGCCCATCATCTCCGTCAAGGATCTTTCCAAGACATACGCGTCGGGCTTCCAGGCGCTGAAGACCATCAACCTGGAGATCGAGCGCGGCGAGATTTTCGCGCTGCTCGGCCCGAACGGCGCCGGCAAGACGACGCTGATCAGCATCATCTGCGGCATCGTCAACCCGAGCACCGGCAAGGTGACGGTCGCCGGCCACGACATCCTCTCCGACTATCGATCCGCACGCTCGCTGATCGGGCTGGTGCCGCAGGAACTGACGACCGACGCCTTCGAGACCGTCTTCGCCACGGTGAGCTATAGCCGCGGCCTCTTCGGCAAGCCGAAGGACAATGCCCTCGTCGACAGAACGCTGCGCGCGCTGTCGCTCTGGGAGAAGAAGGATTCCAAGATCATCACGCTC
>JBQCFH010000060.1:0-4055 GCA_051959385.1 Rhizobiaceae bacterium
GAACCTTTCCGTCCAGAGCGCGTCCAATGGCGCATGTGGAGGTCGTGATGGCACAGGTGAGCGTGGAATCGACAGGCGCTGCATTGCGGTCCGACCTGGCGCTGGCGCAGCGGGCGCTTGCGCGCGAGGCGGATGCCTGCCTCCTGCTGATCAGGACCTACAACCAGAGGCTCTACCGATTGGCCCGCAGCATCCTGCGCAACGACGCCGAGGCGGAGGAAGCGGTGCAGGAAGCCTATCTGCGCGCTTTTGCCCATCTCGACACTTTCCGCGGCGATTCCACGCTCGCGACATGGCTTTCGCGCATCGCCATCAACGAGGCGCTCGGCCGGTTGCGCAAACGCCGGCGGATCGGCGCGGCCGAGGTCCCGGAAAGTGACCGCCATGGCCAGGGCACCGAAGCCCGCATCATCCCCTTCCCCCTCGGCTCCAGCGAGGCCGACCCGGAGCGTACCATGGCCCAGAGGCAGATACTCAATCTCGTCGAGCGGGCAACGGACGATTTGCCTGAAGCCTTTCGCACGGTCTTCGTCGCCCGCGTGATCGAAGGTCTGAGCGTCGAGGAAACCGCCGATCTGCTCGGCATAAAGCCGGAAACGGTAAAGACCCGGCTGTTCCGCGCGCGCCGGCTCGTCCGTGAGCGGATCGAGAAGGAAGTCGGCCCGGTGCTGATGGACGCGTTTCCCTTTGCCGGCCGCCGTTGCGACCGCCTCACCCGTTCCGTGATGCTGCGGCTCGGCTTCTCCGGGGAATGATTTTTCGGGAACCTTTTCTGCCGGGAAGCATCCGATAGGCGTCAGCAACCAACAAGCCGTGGCGCCGCCACGGCAGGAGACAAGCCATGGCCATCCGAATGACCGCGGTACTCGCCGCTTCGTGCCTTTTCCTGGCGGGAATACCCGCATGGGCCGCCGAAAAGCCGACCGATCCGCAGATCGCCCACATCGCCTATACCGCCGGCGAGATCGACATCGAGGCGGCGAAGCAGGCGCTCAAGAAAGCGAAGGACAAGGACGTCAAGGCCTTCGCCCAAGACATGCTGCGCGATCACGAGGCCGTCAACAAACAGGCGCTCGCCCTGGTCAAGAAGCTCAAGGTGAAGCCCGAGGACAACGCCACGAGCAAGGCGCTGACCAAGGCGGCGAAGGAGGAGCGCGCCAAGCTCGCCAAGCTGAAAGGCGCCGAATTCGACAAGGCCTATATCGCCAATGAGGTCGCCTATCACAAGCAGGTGAACGGGGCGCTCAAGGACGTCCTCATTCCTTCGGCAAGCAACGCCGAGCTGAAGAGCCTGCTGGAAACCGGCCTGAAGATCTTCCAGGGCCATGAAGAGCACGCCGAGCATGTCCAGGCCGAACTCAAATAGGCCCGGCGGGATGCGACGGGCCTTGCCGCTCGCCATCGCGCTCGCGCTCGGGACGGCTTGCGTCCCGGCGCGGGCCGAGACGATCACGGTGACAATCGAGAAGCTCGTCTTCTCGCCGACCGACATAAAGGCGAAGGTCGGCGACACGATCGAATGGGTCAACAAGGACATCCTGGCCCACACCGCCACGGTCAAGGGCGACTGGGACGTGATGATCCAGCCGAAGAAATCGGCAAGCCTGGTGCTGAAGAAGGCTGAATCGGTGGAATATTACTGCCGGTTCCATCCGAACATGAAAGGCCACATCACGGTCTCGCCGTGATGTGGCCTGTTCATTCCGCCGGCTTCTTCCTGCCGCGCGCGATATTGCGGCGGATCATTCCCATGTCGGCCCCGCCGATGCCGAAGGCGACGCCAAAATAGATGATCATCGCGCCCGCGATGAGAAGCGCCAGGGCCGAAGCCTGGGTCAGGAGCGACGCTTGCGGGGCGAGCCACGGCGCCATCGCCTCAACGCCGAAATGGAGCGCGACCGCCATGATGGCGGTCGCCACGAACAGGCGGGGGACGCGCCGGATCAGCCCCTCGTCGCGCGCCCAGTGGCCGCGGCGGATGAGCGTGAAGAGGAGCATCATCGCGTTCAGCCAGCCGGCGGTGGCTTCGGCGGTGGCGATGCCCGCCTCATAGATGATCGGGAAAAGCGTCAGCGCGAGCGCGACGTTGACGGCAACCGAGATCGCGGCGAAGCGCATCGGCGTCCTGGTATCCTCGCGCGCGAAGAAGCCGGGCGTGAAGGCCTTGATCATGACGAAAGCCGGCAGACCGAGACCGAAGACGGCGAGCGCGGCTGCGACCGAATGGGTCGTGTCTACGGAAAAGGCGCCGCGCTCGTAGAGCACCCGGACGATCGCCTCCGACATGACGAGCAGCGCGCCGGCAGCCGGCAGGGTCAGGAACAGCGCGAACTCGACCGAGCGGTTCTGCAGGTTGGCGGCCTCGACCATGTGGCCCGACTTGAGCGCCCGCGCCAGTTCCGGCAGGAGCACGACGCCGACCGCGATGCCGACGACGCCGAGCGGAAGCTGGTAGACGCGGTCGGCATATTGCAAGACCGAGATCGCTCCGGGCTTCGAGGAGGCGATCATCTGGCCGATTACGAGGTTGATCTGGGTGATGCCGCCGGTGACGGCGGCAGGCAGCGCCAGCGCCAGGAGACGCCAGACGGCGGGTGTCATGCGCGGGCGGCGGAGGCGGATGGCGATGCCGTTGCGCCGCACGGACACCGTCACGATCGTCAGCTGCACGACGCCGGCGGCGAGCACGCCCCAGGCCATGAGATGGCCGGCTGCACGGCGGTCGACGCCGTTATAGAGCGCATACGCCAGCACGCCGATCAAAATGACGTTCAGGAAAACCGGCGCGATCGCAGCCGCGAAATATTTGTGCAGCGAGTTCAGGATGCCGCTCATCATCACGGTCAGCGACATCGACATCAGATAGGGGAACATGATGACCGACAGAGCGGTCGTCAGGGCCGCCTTGTCGTCCGAAAAGCCGGGCGCGATGATGGTGCGCACCAGAAGCGGCATGGCCAGTTCCATCAGAATGGTCAGGCCGAGCAGGATGGAGAAGAGGATGCCGAAAACTTCCTCGGAGAAGCGCCGCGCGCCGTCGGGCCCGTTCGCCTCGATCTCCTTTGAGAAGAGCGGCACGAAAGCCGCGTTGAATGCCCCCTCGGCGAAGAGCCGCCGGAACAGGTTCGGGAAGCGGAACGCCGCGTAGAACGCATCGGCCACGGGCCCGGCGCCGAGCACCGCCGCCATCATCGCCTCGCGCGAGAAGCCGAGGATGCGGCTCGCCAGGGTGGCGCCGCCGACTGTGGCGAATTTCTTGACGAGGCTTACCGATGACACGGGCGCCACCGTGGAAGGGTTGGTGTCTGAGCTGACCATTGGCTGGAAAATCTCATTCGGCTGCGGCCCGGGCCTTGGCTGTCCGGGCATGGCCGCCCTCGTTGAGGGTTTCGATGAGCACCGTGCGTATTTTTGCCTGGCGGGTCGGGTTTTCGATCTTCTGGCCGGTCAGGTCGGTGACGTAGAAGGTGTCGATGACCTTTTCGCCGAAGGTGGTGATGTGCGCGGAGGCGATGTCGAGGGAGAGGTCGGAAAGCGCGCCTGTGATCTCCGAGAGCAGGCCGGGCCGGTCGAGCCCCTCGATCTCGATGACGGAGAAGCGGTTGGACAGGGTATTGCGTATGTCGACGCGCGGATCGATGCGGAAGGCCTTGGCGCCGCGCTTCGGCCGCGCACGGCTCTCGATCATGGCCGGCAGCCAGGTTTTTCCGGAAAGCACGTCCTCGATAAGCTTGCCGACGCGGCGGGCGCGGCGCGCCTCGTCCTCGTCATGGTCGAACTCGCGCGAGATGAGGATGGAATCGAGCGCGCGTCCGTCGGAGGTCGTGAATATCTGCGCGTCGACGATGTTGGCCCCCGCTCCGGCGCAGGCGCCGGCGATGACGGACAGCAGGCGCGGATGGTCGGGCGCGAGAACGGTGATCTCGGTCACCGCCTCGAACTGGTGCAGCTTGACCATGGTCGCCAGCGGCCGCCGGGCGGCATCCGCCTCCCGGATGAACTCGGCGTGGCGCTTCTGGTTCTCAAGGTCGACGGTCAGGAGGTAATTGTCATAG
>JBQCFH010000061.1:0-3660 GCA_051959385.1 Rhizobiaceae bacterium
CCGATCAGGCCGATGATGATGATGCCGAAGATGATCTGCCCGGTCGCCAGCCGCGACTGGCTGTTGATGATCATGTAGCCGATGCCGGACGAGGCGCCGATCAGCTCGGCGACGATGACGTAGGTCCAGGCCCAGCCGAGCACTAGCCGCAGCGTCTCGGCAATCGCCGGCGCATTCGCCGGCACGACCACGCGCCGCACGATGCCGCGGCTCGACGACCCCAGCGTGTAGGCGGCCTCGACGAGGTCGCGGCGGGTATTGCCGACCGAAACGGCGATGATGAGAATGAGCTGGAACACCGAGCCGACGAAGATGACCAGCAGCTTTTCGATCTCGCCCACGCCCGCCCACAGGATGAGGAGCGGAATGAAGGCCGAGGCCGGCAGGTAGCGGGCAAAGGAAACGAAGGGCTCCAGCAGCGCCTCGAACGGCTTCCACGCGCCCATCAGGATGCCCAGCGGCACGGCGACGATGGAAGCAAGGATGAAGCCGCCGACCACGCGCCAGACCGTGATCAGGATGTCGAGCGCGAAATTGTCTTCGGTGAGAAGCCGCCAGCCGTCGCGCAGCATGCTGAACGGATCGGCCAGGAAGACGCGGTTCACGTAGCCGCCGAGCGTCATCCACGCCCAGAAGGCGACGAACAGGACGAAGAAGCCGATGCCGAGCGCGGCGCGCAGCGCCGGCGAGACCGGTTCGAGGGGCCGCATCATTGCAGGTTTCCCATGAGAAACGCGCGGCGCCATGGCGGCGCCGCGCGAAATTTGTCGAAGCTTGCCGAATGCCGGCACGCCAGGGCCTGCCCTACTCCACGGCGCTGGTATCCGCAAGCTTGGAAACGTCGGGCATCTGCTTGATCAGGCCCATCGACAGCAGGAGCTTTGCCGCGGTGGTGGAGAAGTCCTGGAATTCCTTGGTGAAGAACTTCTTGTTCTCCTCGCGGTCGGCCCATTTCAGATATTTCGCCGAGTCCTCGAACTCCTTGGCCGACTGCTTCACATCGGCGCCCATGATCTTGTAGGACTTCTCGGGCTCCTTCTTGATCATGTCGAGCGCCTCGAAATAGCTGTCGGCGAGCGCCTTCGCGGCGCCGGGATTCTTCTCGAGGAAGTCGGGCGTGCAGCCGACCGTGTCGAGGATCATCGGATAGTCGAGCGTGGTGGCGAGGATGTGGCCCACATCGGGCTTGTCGCGCACGGACGACAGGAAGGGCTCATAGGTCGATGCCGCGTCGTTCTGGCCGGCAAGGAAGGCCTGCGCGGCTGCGTCCGGCTCCATGTTGATCACTTCCACGTCCTGGGTCGAAAGCCCGTTCTTGTCGAGGATCCAGGCGAGCAGGAAATAGGGCGAGGTGCCGGGAGCCGAGGCGGCGACGGTCTTGCCCTTCAGGTCGGCGACGGTCTGGATGTCGTTGCGAACGACAAGGCCGTCGGCGCCGTAGGACTTGTCGAGCTGGAAAATCTGCTTGGTGGCGACGCCGTTGGCGTTCCACACCATCCAGGTCTCCACCGTCGTGGCGGCGCATTGCAGCGAGCCGCTGGCGATAGCGAGCGGACGGCTGGCCTGCGGCACCTTCTCCAGCGTCACGTCGAGGCCGTGCTTCTTGAAGATGCCGGTCTCCTTGGCGAGCGTCAGCGGCGCAAAGCCGGTCCAGCCGCTCATGCCGAGGGCGAGCTTGGTATCGGCCGATGCAGGCATGGTAAGCGCCGCCGAAGCCAGCAGCGCGGCGGCGAACATTATGGTCTTTTTCACGGAAGTTCCCCTTCACTCGAACGATGAAGGCCTAGTCGTACAACCGCCGCAAACCTTGTCAACTGGCGGCGGGAGCGGCACGGGGTGCGGAGCTGAACCTTATGGCGAATTAAGGTTCCAGGGCCGGTTGTTCCAGATTTTCTCGCCGACGAGGCAGTCATAGTCGGGCTCCGCCGCGACCTTGACCACCGGCAGGCGCGGCGGCATGCCGGCAAGCTCCTGCACGAGCTTGCGGCGGACGGCCTCGGGAAACTGCTCCCAGCTCGTGACCGGGAACATGAAGGCGCCGGGGCCGCCGATCACGCAATTCTGGTAGTATTTGTCGAGGTCGGGCACGTCGAAAGCCGTGGTGAGCCCGCCATTGGTCATCAGCGGCAGGCCGTTGATGACGATGCCCTGCGCGACGAGGCGGTCGCGCACTTCCCTGACCGGCGGCCCTTCATTGTTGGGGCCGTCGCCGGAAACGTCGATCACGCGCTTCAGCGCATGGATGCCGCTTTCGGCGATGAGGTCGGCCGAAAAGCTCAAGCCTCCGGCGATCGAGGTGCGTCGCGCCGATTGCGGGATCTCCTCCGTTAGCTTCGCGGCGAAAGCCTCGGCTTCGGCGCGGCTCCCGATGAAGGTCCAGGGCACGATGATGCGCTGCGTCTGGACGCCGGCCCATTCGACATAGGTGACGGCGATCCGGCCATAGGTTCCGTCGGTGATCGCGTCGATCACATGCTGGTCCGCCATCGCCGTGGCATAGCCGCGACGCTGGATTTCCAGTTCGTCGGGCGACATGGAAAGCGAGACGTCGACGGCGAGGACAAGCTGGACGTCAACGGAGTTACTGTCGGGGGCGTTCCTGGCGGAAGGAGCGGCAGCGGCGGGATGAGAAAAGCCGATCAGACCGAGAACCAGTCCGATCACAGATGCCCCCCATGCCGCCGGATGCGAAGACATGGCGACCGAGGATACGGGAAAATCGCCGGGCGTGAATAGAAAAGCGCCCGCGACTTCCGGGCCCGCCTTTCACATTTTCGCGACGGCCGGCTGGAAGAAGGGTGCGTGGTTCGAGGCTCGCTGCGCTCGCACCTCACCATGAGGGAGGCCGGCGCCAGCGTGCAGTACATGCCGCTACCCGCGAGGCTGCGCTCGCACCTCACCGTGGGGGAGGCTGGCGCCAACCGTCCTCATCCTGAGGTGCTCCGCGGCCGGAGCCTAAAAGGACGCACGACAACGCCTCAGCTCCTCGGCTTCAGGTTCTCCGGATCGTAGAGCGGCTTGTAGCCAACCGCCGCGACCTCGACGGGATAGGTCTCGCCGAAATATTCCACCTGGAGCTTTCGCCCTTCCTGGCAATAGGCCCAGGGCAGATAGGCAAGCGCGATGTTCCTGCCGAGCGTCGGACCGTAGGCGACCGACGTCGTGTAGGAGCGGCGGCCGAGTTCGTCGACCAGCGTCTCGCCGGTCTCGGGGTCCATTACGGGCATGGTGCCGACCGGATAGCGAGCGACGCCCTTGGAATCCGTATTCTCCGTCATCACCAGCGTGCACAGCATCGCCGGCTGGTGCTCGCGGGCGCGGTATTCGAGGTGCTTCGCCTTGCCGCGGAAATCGGCTTCCTTGACCTTCGGGCGGGCCAGATCGGCCTCGTAGAGGTTGTACTCCGTCAAGAGATCGGCGTTCTGCAGGCGGAGGCTCTTCTCCATGCGGCGCGTATTGGCGTAAGTCTCGACGCCGAAAGCCATCACGCCGGTCGAGCGCAGCGCGTCCCAGACGGCCAGCCCGTCTTCGTAGCGCATGTGCAGCTCCCAGCCCTGCTCGCCGACATAGGAGATGCGGAAGGCCATCACCTCTTTGCCGGCAATGCGGATCGTCTTGATCGCGGCGAAGGGGAATTTCTCCGGCGAAAGCCCGTCCGGA
>JBQCFH010000062.1:0-23244 GCA_051959385.1 Rhizobiaceae bacterium
GTGACGGCGGCGAAACCCTGGCCCTTGCCGGCGGGCGCCTTCTGCTGACCCTCTATGCGATGCAGCCGATTGCCGGCGGGGTCGAGCACGTCCCAGACATAGATCACCGTCGTCTGGCCGTTGTCGGTCAGGGCGGAGAAGTAGCCCTTCATTAGGAGCGTGGTGGAAGGATCGTTGGCCGGGACGAGCTTGAGGCCACGCTGGCCGGCGCGCGCCGACAGCTCCTTTGCCAGCGGATCGACCGTTTCGACCGTCACCCCGACAATCGGCGCGAACTGAACGCGCTGGCTGGAAAGATCGACGGGGGGAAGGGCGGCTTGCGAATTCGGGTCTGCTGCCTTCGACGCCGAGGTGGCGGAGGACTGCGTCGCGGCTGGCTGGGCAGCCGTCGCGGTTGCGGAATTCAGGGTGGAATCGGTGGTGCAGCCGGCAAGCGCCGCCGCAGCGACCAGCCCCGCGACAGCAGGCAACGAGCGTTTCACCCTGTCCTGACCCTCCGCACCGGTTCCCACCCCTGGATTACTCGCTCGTCGCGGCTTGTTCAACGCACGATCGGTTCAACGCGTTATCAGGTCGAGATCGTAGCGCGAAAGGGGCTTCGGCGCGTCGTCGGTGGTCAGGTAGGTCCGCCCGAGAGTCATCGCGGTTTCGGTCTCCGAATCCATGATGATCATGTGCGCGAAGAGCGTCATGTCGGGCGCGATCGGCTCGGGGTTGCCGGAATAGAACATCGGCATGTCCATCCAGGAGGGGGTGAAACGGGCGCCGAGCGAGTAGCCGCAGGCGTTCAGCCGGTGCTTGGTGAGGCCGTGCGCCTCCATCACGCGGGCATGGGCATCGAATACGTCGCCGAAGGTGTTGCCGGGCGTCATGGCCTTTTCCACGGCGAGCAGCGTTTCACGCGCGGCTTCGAACAGCTCCTGATGGCGCTTCGACACCTTGCCGAGAACGATCGTGCGCATCATCGCCGCATGGTAGTGGTGGAAAACGCCGGCCCATTCGAGCGTCAGCTGATCGTTCTTGTTCAGCTTGCGGCGGCCAGCCTTGTAACGGCACAGAAGCGCATCGGGGCCCGAGCCGATGATGAACTCGGTGGCCGGATAGTCGCCGCCGCCTGCGAAGATCGTGCCCTGCATGGCGGCCAGGATCGCCGCCTCGTCGCCGCCCTGCTTGATGAGGGGAAGAGCGGCGTCGAGCGCGTCATCGGCGAGCGCCGCCGCCTTCTCGACCTTGGCGATCTCGGCCGGGCTCTTGAACAGCCTGAGATGGCTGATGATGCCGGAGGCATCGACGATCTGCCCGAAAGTCTGCAGCTGCTCGTCCAGCCGCCGCCCGTTATAGGCGGTCAGGCCATGCGTGTCGTACTCGACGCCGATGCGGCAGCCGAGCAGGTCGAGATCGTTCAAAAGATTGCGCAGCTCGGCGGCGGGGTTCGCGTCGGCGCGGTCGGTCCACACGATGATGTTCTCGATGATCGAGGTGCGGCGTGCCTGGCGCAGGTCGGCCGAGCGGGTCAGAAGCGTCATGGCGCCGTCGGCCTGCACGATGAGGCACTGGAAGAAGCAGAAGCCGAACGTGTCGTAGCCGGTCAGCCAATACATGCTTTCCTGGGCGAAGAGCAGCATGGCGTCGAGCTTCTTCTCGGCCATTTCGATCATCAGCCGGTCGCGCCTTGCGTCGAACTCCGCGCGGTCGAAATGAAGCGCCATTTCTCTAGTTCTCCTCCAAAACGATCGCCGAAATCTGCCTGCCGTAGTCCGGCTCGCCCCTATGGGTGGCGCGGCGATAGGAATAGAAATTCTCCTCGTCCGCATAGGTGCAGCGGTCGAGGAAGCCGGCCGTCACGCCGGCCGCCCTCAGCCGGTCCACCGTATAGCGGTTGAGATCGAACCAAGCGTGGCCGGGTTTCGGCGACGGCGTGAAATAAAGCTGGTTCCCAGGCGCAGGCTCGACGAAGCGGGCGACGAATTCGGGCCCGACCTCGTAGTTGCGTCCGCTGATCGAGGGGCCAAGTTCTGCAATGATGTTTTCGCGGCTGGCGCCCAGCTCTTCCATGGCGGCAACAGTGGCTTCGAGCACGCCGGTGAGCGCGCCCTTCCAGCCGGCATGGGCCGCGCCGATCACGCGCGCCCCGGCATCGGCGAAGAGCACGGGCCCGCAATCGGCCGCCAGGACGCCGATCGCGATGCCCGGCGTTGCCGTAACCATGGCGTCGGCTTTCGGCCGCTCGCTTCCCCAGGGCTGGGTGACGATGATGACATCCGGCGAATGGATCTGATGCAGCGAGACCAGCGAACCCGCCGGCACGCCCATCGAGCGCGCCACGCGGGCGCGATTCTCGATCACCGAGGCGCGGTTGTCGCCGGAGCCCATGCCGACGTTCAGGCCGGCATAGAGGCCTGTCGAAACGCCGCCCTTGCGGGTGAAAAAGCCGTGGCGGATGCCGGATTGCCGCGCGGCGTCCAGCCTCGCCGAGCGCAGCGGCTCCGGCCCGGGATGATCAAGCATTCGCGGCAAGTCCTCGCATTCGCGGATTGGTGCGTCGGCCGCGGATGATGGGCGAAGCGGGGAGGGGAAGTCAATGCGGGCTGGGCGGTCTCTTCCTCCCCTTTGAAGGGAGGTCGCGAGCCGGGGGTACCAGCCCGCGACCGCCGCCGGCAGCCAATCAGCCCGCCGGGTTGATATTGTGGTTCATGCGGAACCGGTTCTTCGGGTCCCAGCGCCGCTTCAACTCGACGAGGCGCTTGTAGTTGTCGCCATAGACTTCGCTGATGCGTCCCGAATCGTCTGCCGGCATGAAGTTCACATAAGCGCTACCGGTGGCGAAGGGCTCGGTGGCCTTGTAGAGGGCGCGCGCCCAGGCAAGGCAGTCTCCGTCGCCGGCCGGATCGCGCCAACGCGTGTGCACGTTCATGATGAAATGCGCATCGCGGAACGGGTAGGCGGTTTTGTCCTTCGCCATGCGCGCCATCGACCCGCCGACATGGGCCATGAAGACCTCGCATTCCGGTCCCGGCAGGTGCGATACGGCATCGATGATCGCGTCGATCGCGCCGTCGGAAAGGGTCGCGAAATCATGCGTCTTCCAGTAGTTGCGGGCGCCGGGCGTGAGCAGCGGGTCGAACGCCATCTGCCAGGCGAGATAGGGATGCGGCCCGAGCACGTCGGCGATCGGGTGGCCGAGGCTGCGAAGTTCCTTCGTCGCCTTTTCCCCGTCGGCATTCGAACCTGCATAGCACACCGCGAAGAAGAGCACCTCGCGGCCGTGCCATTCGGCCGGGATGAAGGGGAGCGGCGGCGCCTTGCGCATGACCGTCCAGATCGTCAGCTCGTCCGGAGCCCTGGTCGCCACCTCGCGATACTGCCTCAGCAGGGTTCGCGCATCGTCGAAGGGATGCACGAGCAGGCCGGAAAACACTTCCTGACCGAGTTCGTGCAGGCGGAACTCGAAGGAAGTGACGATGCCGAAATTGCCGCCGCCGCCGCGCAGCCCCCAGAACAGATCGGGGTTCTCGGTTTCGCTGGCATGCACTAGCTCGCCGGAAGCGGTGACGACGTCCGCGCCGACGAGATTGTCGACGGTCATGCCGAAGGGCCTCGTCAGCCAGCCGAAGCCGCCGCCGAGGGTGAGGCCGGCGATGCCGGTCGTGGAGTTGATGCCGGTCGGCACGACAAGCCCGAACGCCTGTGTTTGCTTGTCGACATCGGCAAGCGTGCAGCCGGGGCCGACCCATGCGCGCCGCGCCGCCGGATCGACATGCACCGATTTCATCTGCGACAGGTCGATCAAGACGCCGCCCTCGCAGACGGCGTTGCCGGCGATGTTGTGTCCACCGCCGCGAACGGCGATGTCGAGATCGCGTGCGTTGGCGAAGCGCACCGCGCCGATGACGTCGGACGCATTCGCGCAGCGTATGACGACGCCCGGCAAGCGGTCGATCATGGCGTTCCAGATCGTGCGCGCCTCGTCATAGCCCGGCTCTCCCCTGACGCAGATCCGGCCCGTCAAGTTCGATTGCAAGGCCTGCAGGTCGTCAGGCGAGATTTGGGGCGGTTTCGAACGTAGGTTTTCCGTAGCAATTGCCATAGTTCCTCCTTCTTCCCCGCGTTCCATCGGGTTGCCGCGGCGCTACGCTCGATAGGAAAGTTGCGCGGCATCCGCTTTTCGCCGCATATGAGAACGCAGTCGGGTAGCACCGGCAACTGCACGATCTGTACCGGCCGGCATACGCCCTTCGGTTACGGGTCATGTTGCGAGGGAGGATTTGTCATGAACATGGCCGAGAGCTATGGGCAGTTCTGTCCGGTAGCCATGGCTGCCGAGATATTCTGCACGCGCTGGACCCCGCTCATCCTGCGCGAACTGGCGGCGGGGAGCACCAGGTTCAACGATCTCAAGCGCGGCGTTCCGCGCATTTCGCCAACACTCCTCTCCAAGCGCTTGAAACAATTGGAGGAAGCCGGCGTCGTCGAGCGCGTGAAGTCGGCGGATGAAGCGCCCGAATACCGCCTTACGCCGGCGGGCCACGACCTCAAGGCGGTGGTCTTCGGGCTCGGCTTCTGGGGTCAGCGGTGGATCGAGGCGCAGAGCTCGCTGAAGAACCTCGACCCGTCGCTCCTGATGTGGGACATGCGCCGCAATCTCAACCCGAAGCCGCTGCCGCAGCCGCGTTGCGTGATACAGATTGTGTATCCGGAGCTGAAGCAGGGCCAAAGACAGTGGTGGCTGGTCGTCGAGGGCGGCGAGACGGATCTCTGCAAGGTCGATCCGGGCTTCGACGTCGACCTCTATATATCGACAGATCTGAGGACGATGACGGCCGTGTGGATGGGCCTGACCACGGTCCGCAGCGAGATCGAAGCCGGGCGCATGCACATTACCGGGAATGACGGGCTGAAGCGCGCCATCAACCAGTGGCTTGGCCTCAGCCCGTTCGCGACCGAGAAGAAGCTGGTCAGCGCCTGAGCGGCTGGGCAGTGACCTCGAGCACCTTGACAAGCTCGCCCATGCCGTCCGGCCCGGCGAGGCGTTCGACCTCACCTCTCAGCTTGTCCTGCAGGGCCTGGTCGCCCGTGGCGCCGAGGGCGCCCGCCCTTTCGAGCAGGCCCATGCGGAGCAGGAAATCCCCTTGCGCCGTCAGCGAGGCGTCGAGCCCGCGCGAGCGGGCGACCGCGGCAAGCGCGGCGAAATCGACATGGGCGGTCAGGTCGGCCTCGCCCGGATGGGCCAGCACGTCGTCATATTCGTGCCGGCGGATCGCCTGCAGCGTGTCGCCGATGCCAGGCTCAACGTAGCCATAGTCGATGAAGAGCGCGGCGCCGCCCCTGTCGGCCAGCCTATCCGCGACCGCTTCCATCAGCGCCGTGCGGGCGGGCGCAAGCTCGGCGATGGCGCCTTCGGCCGCATCGGGCGCGCCGGGCGGCAGCAAGCTCTCGTCCGGGGCGCCGGGGCCGGCCATGAAGGCCAGCCGCCCGTCGCCGTCGAGGCCGACGACGCGTTCGCGCCAGCCGGCGGCCGTCTTCACATATTGGCGGATCGGCAGAGCGTCGAAGAGTTCGTTGCCGACAAGGATGAGCGGGGCAGGGGGAAGCGTTTCGATGCTCGCGTGCCAGGATGGGGTCGCCGCCGCGTGGGCCAGCATCCGCTTCTGGACCTCGACCAGACGCGGGCTGGTCTCGACCAATGCAAAGTTCGCGTTGCGGACAAGGCCTTGGTCGACTTTGCTGAGCGTGCGCAGCAAATCGTTCATCAGGGTACCGCGGCCCGGCCCTATTTCGGCGATCGTGACGGGCGAGGGCGCGCCCGCCGATTGCCAGGCCTGGTAAGTCCAGACGCCGACGAGCTCGCCGAACATCTGGCTGATCTCGGGCGCGGTCGTGAAGTCGCCCCCGGCACCGAAAGGCTCCCGGGTCGTGTAGTAGCCGTGCGCGGCATCGAAGAGACATAGCCCCATGTAGTCGGCGACGCTGAGCGGCCCCGACGCCTCGATCAGGCGCGCGATCTTTTCAGCGAGCGGCGTCACCGGGAATGCTTTGCGCTGTCTCGGCCGCGGCGGGCTTACGCGCGGTCAGCATCGCCCACAGGCCCGCCAGCACCATCGGGGCGGAAAGGACCATGCCCATGGTCAGCCAGCCACCGAAGAGGTAACCGAGCTGCGGGTCCGGCTCGCGGAAGAACTCGACGAAGATGCGCGCCAGTCCGTAGCCGCAGATGAAAGCGCCGCCGACGAAGCCCGGCGCCTTCAGTTTCAGGAACCGGTGGGTCAGAAGCCTCAGGACGATGAACAGCACCAGCCCTTCCAGCGCCGCCTCATAGAGCTGGCTCGGATGGCGCGGCTCCGGCCCCCCGGTAGGGAAGACGATCGCCCAGGGCAGGTCGGTCGGCCGGCCCCAGAGTTCGGAATTGATGAAATTGCAGAGACGGACGATGCCGAGCCCGAAGGGTGCGGTTGCCGCGATCGTATCGATCAGCGACCAGGCATTGATCCGTCTTTTCAGGGCGAAGAGCACCATCGCCAGGATGGTGCCGAGCATGCCGCCATGAAAAGACATGCCGCCCTGCCAGAGCGCGATCATGTCGAGCGGGTGCTGGAGGTAGCGATCGAGATCGTAGAAGAGGATGTAGCCGATGCGCCCGCCAAGGACGACGCCGGCGGCCGCCCAGACGAGGAAATCGTCGAGATCGTCGGGCTTCATCGGCGGACGCTCATGCGCCCACAGGCGCCGCATGGAGACCAGACGGCGCGAATACCACCATGCGAACAATATGCCGACGACATAGCCGACGCCGTACCAATGAATGGCGAGCGGACCGATGCGCACGATCACCGGATCGATGTCTGGGAACGGCAGCAGTGCGGGCAGCATCATGAGGTGGATCAAATCGCGGGTTCCGGCGGGTCGGGGGCGAGCGCCCTCAGTCGCGCGGACCATGCGCGAGCCGCATGGCGAGGTCAAGGCGAGGGCCCCGGGCGAGGGATCAGGACGAGGGTTCCGGGCGGGGCATTCGTGCGAAGGATCGGGACGAGGGCTCGAGGGGAGGGACGCGGCCCCGCGACCTTGCATTCGCCTCTCCGCCCCACTAACTGCTTTCCAGCCGCGAAGGGAGGCCAGCATGAGCGACGGACCGAACCGCATCCTCGATGAATTCGCCCGCCTGATGACCGATGCCGCCGGCGCCGCCCAGGGTATGAGGCGGGAGGTCGAGGCCGCATTCCGTGCGCAGGCCGAGCGCCTGCTCAATTCCATGGATATCGTGCAGCGGGAAGAATTCGAGGCCATGCGCGACATGGCGGCGAAGGCGCGCGCCGAGAACGCCACCCTTGCGGGGCGTATCGATGCGCTCGAGGCCAGGCTCGCCATCCTCGAGGCGGAAAAGGCGACCAAGACTGCCAAGAAGCCGCCTGAATCGCCGCATCTGAAAAAATAGTTTCGCCCGGTTCCCGCCCGCGACGGCCGATCAAAAGCGCTTTCCGCTGAATCGCTTAGAGCGGTTGCTGCGCATCCCGATTCATCTTCTATCCACACCCCTGTCGCACAGCGCAGAAAAAGGGGTGGCGCGGCGACTCTGCATCAATACACTGAATTTACAGCGTGATTCGTTTCGGGGGGCCTCACGCCGTAATTTCGGGGTTGGCGCTTCCTGTCCGTTTGAGCCGCGCGTGACGTAATGCGGCCTTGGTTCTTCTGCTTGGGTATTCGGTCAGTCCGGTGCGGCGCCTGAGGATGGCGTGCGCGTCACCTCAAATCGACGGGAATTCTTGAATGGAACTGGTGGAACTGGACATTGCGCGCGACCTGCATCCGGTCGATGTGATCGAGCAGGTGGCGCACAACAATGACTGGTCGTTCGAGCGGAACGGCGACGACGAGATCGCCATATCGGTCACGGGAACATGGACGGACTATCACGTCTCCTTTTCCTGGATGGAGGATTTCGAGGCGCTGCACCTGGCTTGCGCCTTCGACATCAAGGTGCCGGAGACGCGCACGCTCGAGGTCATGCGCCTGCTCTCGCTCATCAACGAGCAGATGCTGTTCGGCCATTTCGACCTGTGGGAGCAGGAGGGCGCGATCATGTTCCGCCAGTCGCTCCTGCTGTCGGGCGGGGCGGAGCCGACCAGCCAGCAGGTCGAGGTGCTGCTGAACAGCGCGCTCGAGGCTTGCGAATGCTATTTCCAGGCCTTCCAGTTCGTCGTCTGGTCGGGCATGAATGCGCGCGACGCGCTGGCGAGCGTGCTCTTCGAGACTTTCGGCTCCGCCTGACGATGGCATCGCAGGAACGCAAGCCCGAGATCGGCTTCGCCGATTTCGACAAGGTCGACATACGCGTCGGCACGATCGTCGAGGCGGCTCCTTTCCCGGAGGCCCGCAAGCCGGCGATCAAGCTCCGCATCGATTTCGGGCCTCAGATCGGCGAGAAGAAATCGTCGGCGCAGATCACCAAATACTATTCGCCGGAGACGCTGGTCGGCCGGCAGGTGGCAGCCATCATCAACTTCCCGCCGCGCCAGATCGGAAAGTTCATGTCGGAGGTGCTCACCCTCGGCTTTCCGGACGCCGAAGGCGATGTCGTGCTCGTCGCGGTCGAACGGCCGGTGCCGAACGGCGGGCGGCTGTTCTAGCGCCCGCTGCGGGAATTCCTCAGAACCGGGCCTGCCTGGGCAAGGCCGGCCCCAACCTTCTCTCGAAGGCCGCCTGGGCCACCGGACGGCCGAGGTGGAAGCCCTGCGCCATCGTGCAGCCGGCGGCGCGCAGCAGTTCCATCTGCTCGGCGGTTTCGATGCCTTCGGCGGTCGAGACGATGTCAAGCTGGCGGGCGATGTGGAGGATGGCGGACACGATCGCGGTCGACACGCTGTTCGAGCCGAACTCATTGACGAAGGAGCGATCGATCTTGATCGTATCCATCGGAAACTGACGGATGTGGCAGAGGGAGGAATAGCCGGTCCCGAAATCGTCGAGCGCGACCCGGACGCCTTCCCCCTTGAGGCGGTCGATCACGGCGCGCGCCCTTTCCGCGTCGACGAGCAGCGCGGTCTCCGTGATCTCGATCTGCAGGCGGCGCGGCGGCAAGCCGGAGGCGTGCAGGATGCGCAGCGCGTGCTCGGCGAATCCCGGCGCCTGGATCTGCGCGGGCGATATGTTGACGGAAAGGATGATTTCCTCCGGCCAACGCATTGCCGCCGAACAAGCTGTCGCCATTATCCATTCGCCAAGCGCCGGCATCAGCCCGCCCTGTTCGGCGACGGGAATGAAATCGGCCGGCGGCACCGATCCGCGCTGGGGATGGTCCCACCTGACCAGCGCCTCGGCGCCGACGATCGAGCCCGAGGAAATCTCGAAAATCGGCTGGAAGGCGAGCCAGAGATCGCCCTTTGCGAGGCCCTGGCGAAGATCGTGTTCGACCTTGCGCCTTTCGGTGCGCTTGCGCTGCAGGTCGCGCGTGTAGACCCGCCATATGCCGCCGCGCGCCTCTTTCGCCTCGTAGAGCGCGATGTCCGCCTGTTTCATGAGGGCGCGGCCGTCGATCGCGCCGGCGCGTCCGACGGCAATTCCCACGCTGGCGCAGGTCGAGACCAGGTTTCCGCTCAGGTTGAAGGGCTCGTGCATGGCGAGCGTGATGCGCTTGGCGGCCGGGATCGCCTCATCGATCCCGAACGGGCCGATCACCGCGAATTCGTCGCCGCCGACGCGGGCGACAAAGCCGTCCCCGATGCAGTCCTGAAGCCGCCCGTCGACCTTCCGAAGCAATTCGTCGCCGGCGATATGGCCGAAAGTGTCGTTGACCGATTTGAAGTCGTCCAGATCGATGCACAACAGCGCGATGTCGGCGCCCGCCGCCGCTTGCCCGGAAAGATATTCGGCCAGTTTTTCGCTGAACGAGGCCCGGTTGGCGAGGCCGGTGACAGTATCGTAATAGGCCAGCCGATGGATGCGTTCGCGCGCTTCGTGCTGCTCGATGACGATGGCGCAGAGATGCGTGGAGACTTCCACGGCCTGCCGTTCCACGTCCGTCGGGCCACGTCCTTCCGTGTAGTAGAGCGCGAAGGTCCCGATGACCTGGTCGTTGCGCGATTTGATCGGCGTCGACCAGCAGGCGCGAAGCCCGAGCGGCAGGACCAGCGCCTTGTATTCATTCCAGAGCGGATCGTTCTCGATGTCGGTCACCTCGACCGGCTCGCCGCGCCAGGCGGCCGTGCCGCAGGAACCGGCGCAGGGTCCGATCGGCGCGCCATTGATAGAAGCGCTGAAATGATCCGGCAGGCCGGGAGCCGCAAGCGGCCGGATGAGACGGTCGGCGTCGACGCTCAGGATCGAGCATACCGCTCCCGTCGTCAGTTCCTCGATGCGGCGGCACAGCAGGCTCAGTATGGAATGCAAATCGTTGCACGAAGCTGCCGCGACCAGCACCTCGTGCTGCAGGTCACGCAGTTTTTCGCCCGCAGTCTGCGCTCCGGACCGGATCGTCTTCGCCACCAGTGGCCCCCCGCCTTTCACGGCCATTAAGGGGCAGGAACACTAACATTGGCTGAATCCGTGCCGTTCAATTGTCGGCGCCCGCCCCCGGCGGGCAGAGGGGATGGCGCGTGCCTAGACCAGGTCCTCGGCAGCCATGTATTCGGCGGCGTCCTGCATGATCCGCCGGCCTTCCGGCGTGAACCGGGCGTGCTTCCGCACCACTTCGTAGCCCTCCATGAAAAGCCGGACGTCGGCCGCCGCGCGTTCGCGAGCTTCCTCCGCCAGCGAAGCGGGAGCGGTGGGCGAGGCCGCCACCTGGCGCATCGCGAAGCACATGCGGGCGAGCACGAAAGTCGCGTGATAAATGCCGTTCATCGGCCGTGGATCGACGCGCAGGGGAGAGGAATAACGCTCGCTGTCGTCGTTTTCGACATGCCCGTCGACCGGAGCGAGCGCGAACAGCGCATTGTGCCCCGCTTCATGCGCAATTGTCTCGGCAAGTTCGAGATCGGTCTTTTTCATGCCTGCGTTGATGAGGATCGAACCCCACCGCTCAAGACTGCTGCAGCCGTCGAATTCCATACCCCTGGCGGGCCGGCCGCGCGCCGGGATCAATTCGCCGATCTGCGCTTCGAGCTCGGCATATGTCGCCGGAGCGTGCTCCGCGAGAATGGAAAGCGCTCGCGCGAACTGGGCGCGGCTTTGCGCTTCCTCCTCTCCGGTAAGATGCTCGATCTGTTCGTCGAGTAGCGATTCCGAGACGAAGGAGCGGCGGAGTTCCTTCTCTTCCTCCTCGCTGAACTCGCTCCGGTTTAGCGGGCGAATTCGCAATGGTGGTGAAAGAGGCCGGCGGGCGCGGTCGAGCAGCGATCGAAGCGCCTGCTCGATCTCGCCCATCTCTCCCTTTTCGATTGCCGCGACGAGAATGAAATAGGATCCGAAAAGAGCGGGTTGGATCCGCGCGCCGCTCGCCATCCGGTCCACCAGCGCCGCGGCGGTCTGCTCGTCGAAATCGATATGCGGCGCGCATTGTCCGAAAATATGGGCGAGGCTCTCCGCCAACCTGGCCTGCATTGCCTTGCGCCCGCGCAGTCCGTTGGCCGCCGACGGAAGAAAATGGTTCACCGCTTGCCACTCATCAAGAAATGTCCGCCGCAGCGGATCGCCACGGCGGATCGGACAATGCCACTGCCGGATCAGCCCGTTGTGGGCCGTACCGTTCTCTCCGGCTTCGTGCCGGCCTAACGGCGGCAGCCTTCCCCCGTCGCTCAGGCAATTTCGTCAAGCCAAGTCGCAAGAACTTGCCATGCTTGTTTTCTTCGCTGCCGCGAGAAGACAAATTGTGCGTTCAGAAGACCAGGGGCGCCACCGCAGCAAGTGTGCGAACCGTTCCAACTATCGGGTATTCGCACGCTCCGGGCCGCAGCCGACCAGTGCCAGGTTTTTCGTTAATGGCGTCTTGGGATGTCAGTCCTTCGTCACGGGCTTTCCGCCCACCGGCTTCGTAGTGCCGGCCATTTTGCTGCCGTTGCCGGTTTTGCCGAGCAGCTTCTTCGGGTCAAGCTTAATGGATTTTGTCATTCCTCATCCTCTCCTGCATCGAACCTAAAACTTCGACGCCAATTGATGATGAACGATTTTCCTGCGTAATGGAAGTTGCGAAAACCGAAGGGCAATAGTGGCGCTCCATGATCGTCTTCTTTACGACCGCGCGGCACCGTTATGCCCTGAAAGGCATCATACGGTCGCGCCACCGAACCGCGCCTGTTGCCGTTCATTCCTACGACTGGTTGTTCCGCCAATCCTCGGTGTACGCCGCAACCTGCGTCTTCACTGACTTCGACCGCCTGCGCCCGTACGAGCTTGCCAAGGCGGCTGCGCTTTACCGACAGGTGAAGGATGCCGGTATCCGCGTTCTCAATGACCCCGCCGCTGCCTGTCACAGAGAAGAGCTCCTGTTCCGGTTGTACAAGGCGGGCATCAACAAGTTCCAGGCCTACCGAGCCGTGCTTGATCCCAGGCCGGCCCGCTTTCCAGTCTTCCTGAAGAATGTGAGCGGCCACGCGCAGGAATTCGATGAGCTCATCGGCAGCCAGGCCGAACTCGATCGTCGCCTGAAGGAGTTGCGCGACACCGGCTTTCCGCTGACGCACATGCTGGTCATCGAGTTCGCCAACCGGATGCACCGCCAAAACATTTACCGACGGCACACGATCTACCGGATCGGCGAGAGAATGGTGCCGGCCAATCCGGTGACGGAGGCAAATCCCTTCGTGAAATACGGCAATGTCGGCCTGGCCAGCGATGCCGACATCGAGCGTTCGATCGACGAGATCATGACCAATCCGTACGCTGCGCTTATGCGCAAGGTCTTCGATATCGCCTCGATTGAGTACGGCCGCGCTGATTTCGGCTTCGACGACGGGGAACCGGCCGTCTTCGAGATCAATACGAACCCGGCCATCGGCGAGCGCGTCGCTGGCGCAAAAGGCGCTTACCTCGATGCAATCAGCCATTCCATGAAGCTGATCGCGGAAGCGGCGAGCGCGCTGGACGGCGAGGACAGGAGAGCGGCGCTGAAACATCCGAAGTCCTACTTCAGCCGACTCGACTTTTCCTACTCGCCAAGGTTAAAGCAGCCTTAGGAACGCCGGCCGGGGGGCAAGATGGCGGAAGCGCAAAGAACGGAAAAGGTTCTGGCGGTCTGCGTGGCCGTGCCCACATGCGATCGTCCGGACACGCTGGACTTATTGCTCAAATCGCTTGCCGGACAGCATCGGCCGCGCGATTGCCGTGTCACCTTTTTAGTCGTCGACAACAGCCGTGGGGAAGGCGCAGGCGCTGTGGTCGAGGCCAACCGCGAGGCCTTTGGGCAGGATCGGCTGGAACTTATCGCCGAGTCTCGGCTGGGCATCCCCTTCGCGCGCAACCGCGCGCTCGACCATGCGCTGGAACAGGAAGCGGATCTGCTGCTCTTCCTGGATGACGACGAGGCAGCCGATCCTTTCTGGCTTTCGGCGCTCGTTGCAAAGTATCGCGGGGGAAATGCGGACCTTATCGGCGGGCCTGTCTTCGCGCGGCAGCCGGCCGGAGGGCTTACAGCCTGGCAAACCTATCTCATGCGCGGGACCGAACGCTGGTACCGCGCCCGGCAGGCGCGCAACGAGCATCGCGTCCGCAAAGGCCAGGAACACCGGGTCATCTCCGTCACCAACAATTGGCTTCTCGACCTGGCTTTCCAGCGTCGCACCGGCCTTCGTTTCGACGAGCGGCTCAGGATCGGGGGCGGGTCGGATGTCCATTTTTTTCATGCCGCCGTGCACCTTGGCGCGAAAACGGCGTGGTGCCTCGACGCCAGGGTCTACGAGTTCATCGTTCCGGCCAGGCTTTCCGCGCGCTACATCGCCTTTCGCGCGCAGCAGCAGGCGATCAGCCATTTCGAGCGCCATCGTGGCGACGGCTCGCCGGTGCGTCGGCTTTGGCAGATCGTAGCCGCTCCGCCGATTCTGCTGCTCGGCATCGGCCGAATCGTTCTCGCGCCCGTTCTGGGCCCGTACTCGCTGGTGGACGGATTGCGGCTGTGCGGGCGCGCATCCGGCAAGGTGCTGTCGGTACTCGGCGCCTCTTCGCAATTGTACAAATACGGCACCTGCGGCGCGACCCCGCCGTACGGCACGTTCGGCCGTGACAGATGGCTGGGCCGCGAGATTTTGGCGGAGCCCGGCCCGATCAACGCGGACGCGCGGCCCGCATTTCCGGAATGACGAGTTCTAGGCCGGAACCCGCACCACCGCGCGCAGGCCGCCCATCGGGCTGTCGTCCAGCGTGATGTCGCCGCCATGGCTGCGGGCGATGTCGCGGGCAATCGAGAGACCGAGCCCGGTGCCGCCCGAGTCCTGGTTGCGCGCCTCGTCGAGGCGCACGAACGGCTTGAACACGTCCTCGCGCCTGTCCACGGGAATGCCTGGGCCGTCGTCGTCGATGATGACGGTCAGGAAGCCGCGCGTATGGGAGGCGCTGACCTTGACGTTCCTGGCATAGCGGAAAGCGTTGCTGACCAGGTTGGAAAGAAGGCGGGCGAAGGCGTTCGGCCTGACGAGCACTACGGGCTCGCCTGTCAGCTTCGTGGAGAGCTTGCGCTTGCGCAGCCTGGCTTCCGTGGAAAGCTTCTCGAGATAAGCAGCCACGTCGAAGCTGCCGGTATCTTCGGCCGCCTCGCCGCGCGCAAAGGACATATAGGCCTCGAGCATCGACTGCATGTCGTCGATGTCCTTGTCCAATGCCTGCAGGTTCGACGATTTGGCGCCGGCCACCGCCAGCTGTAGGCGGAAACGCGTGAGAATGGTCCGCAGATCGTGGCTGACGCCCGTCAGCATGGCCGTCCGCTGCTCGATCTGGCGCTCGATGCGCTCGCGCATCTGGATGAAGGCGATGCCGGCGCGGCGAACCTCCTCGGCGCCGCGCGGCTTGAAGTTCGGGGGCATGGGACGGCCCTTGCCGAAGCTCTCGGCGGCCTCCGTCAGATCGAGGATCGGCCGGATCTGGTTGCGCAGGAAGGGGATTGCGATCAGCAGCAGCACGGCCGAGGTCCCGACCATCCACAAAAGGAAGATATGCGTCTGCGACTGATAGGCCTGGCTGCGCTTGGCGAAGACGCGCAGCACCTTGCCGTCGAGTTGCACCCTGATCTCCAGGATGTTCGAGTTGCCCACCGTATCGATCCAGAACGGTTTGCCGATCTGCTTGGTGATTTCCGAGCCGAGCGTCTCGTCGAGGTAGGAGAAGAAGGGCTTCGGGCCGGGCGGGGGCCGGGGATCGGGCGGCAGGATATCGATCTTCAGGCCGAGACGGTCCTGGGCGATGCGCACGACGTTGGAGTAGTCCTGGTCGTGCGGATAGGTCTCGATCATGTCGATGATGGCGGCGATATCGCGGGTGACGGCGACGGACAGCCGGTTCGTGACCGTCTGCCATTGCCGCTCCATGAAGACGAAGGTGATGACCGACTGAAGCAGGATCATCGGCGCGATGACGATGATCAACGAGCGCGCGTAGAGCCGCTTCGGCATGTAGCGCGAAACGACGCGCCAGAAGCGTCGCCAGGCGGCCGGCATGCCCGAAAGGCGCTCCCGCGCATCGCTGCCGATGCGCTCTCCAATCGGCTGCGGCCGCGCCCGCGCCTTCTCCGGCGCGTTAGCGCTTCGCTTCGCCTGTTCCCTTTCGGCTTCGGTGGTCGCCATATCCGTTCCGGCGTTTGTAGGGGCCGAGCCCCTTGGCCCTCCGCCAGTCTATGCCAGGCGGGCCAGTTCCAGAAATCCCTATTTGGGCTCACGGCCAGCGGGCGTCAAACAGGCGGCAAGGGCAATCGCCCGAATATTGAACAGGCAGCGCGCTCCACGTCGCCCCGTGTCCTGCCGGACATCTCCCGCGCAAGGGGGATCGGCTGTCGTCGACGCCTCGCTAATCCCAAGATTGCCGAGTGGACGTCGAAGCAAGCGGCCGGCGCAATCTCCCCGCTTTTGGGGAGATGTCCGGTAGGACCGGGGGGCGAAGGAACGCTGGCTCGATGGTAGGCTCAGGCGATCGCATCCGGCGGGCGGCCGCTACTCAACGCTCAACCGATAGCCGATGCCGCGCACCGTCTGCAGCCAGACCGGGTTGGAAGGGTCGCGTTCGATTTTGCGCCGGAGCCGGTTGATCTGGACGTCGATCGTCCGTTCGCCGACATCGGAATCGCCCGACACCAGCTCGTGGCGCGGGATCGTCTCGCCGGCGCGCTCGGCGAAGATCGCCAGGATCTCCTGCTCGCGGTCGGTCAGCTTGAGCGGCTCGCCGCCGCGCTTCAATTCGCGCCGCGCGATCTGGAAGGTGTAGGGGCCGAAGACCACCTGCTCCAGCTTGGGCGTGGAGGAGGGGCCGCCGCGGCGCAGGATGTTGTTCACCCTGAGAATGAGCTCGCGCGGGTCGAACGGCTTCGGCAGATAATCGTCCGCGCCGGCCTCCAGGCCGGTGATGCGGCTGTCGGTCTCCGAAAGCGCCGTCAGCATCAGGATCGGCACGTCCTTCTCGGCGCGCAGCGACCGCGTGAGCTCCACGCCGCTTTCGCCGGGCATCATGATGTCGAGCACGATCAGGTCGAAATCCAGGCCGTCGAGCTTGCGCCGCGCCTCGTCGGCGGAGCTGGCCACCGTTACGCGGAAGCCGTTGCTGCTGAGGAACTCGCGCAGGAGGGTGCGGATGCGCGTATCGTCGTCGACCACGAGCAAATGCGGGGCGTCATCGCCGGGAATGGGAGCTTGCTCCACCATTCGATCTTCTCCTCAACTCTCCCCTGCGCCGCCCTTACCTATGTCGCCCGCGGGCGTCCTGCCGATCTGCGCCCGCAATTCCGGATTGACCATATTCCTGAGGAAACGCTCGACCGCAGCGCGGTCGCCCGAGTCAGCCCCTTCGAGTGCCTTGGCGATACGGCGGGACTGTGGCGCGGCGAGATCAAGTGAAAGCGCACGGCCCTTCGCCGTCGGATAGAGTTCGCGCTGGCGCCGGTCGCGCGGCCCCTGCACCTGGACGATATGGCCGGTGTCGATGAGCTGCTTCAACACGCGCGCCAGGCTCTGCTTGGTGATCTTCAGCACGTCGAGGAGTTCGGCCACGGTCAGGCCGGGCCGGCGGTTGACGAAGTGCACGACGCGGTGATGCGCGCGGCCGAAGCCGTATTGCGCCAGGATCTGGTCCGGATCGGAGGTGAAGTCGCGATAGGCGAAGAAGAGCAGTTCGATGATGGTGAAGTCGATGCCCTCGTCGCCTGACGCGACCGAGCGGACGGGGGCGACCGGCTCGCTCGCCGGATCGGGTTTCTTAGCGGTGGCTGCCGAGATTTCTGCCATTCGATCCTCGTTTGCCGCGAAAATTATGTCAGCTTTGTTGACATATATCCCGGGCGCTGATAATTTTTGCCAAGCTTTTCGGCTCATTGCGAACGAAAAGGTATTTCACGGCCCGTTTTTCCTAATCTTCCGTCGAGATACCCTGGGGAAGCCCCGTTTGCAGGCCGCAAGCCCCGCGCGGTTGGCATTAACGCGCCGTGCGGTATAGAGTTCAATCATAGCGGGCTTTGCCCAAGCGAGGTAGTCATGGCTTCGGTTCCCTTCGACCAGTTGGACGGTTTCATCTGGATGAACGGCGCGTTCGTGCCGTGGAAGGACGCCAAGATCCACGTACTGACGCATGGGCTGCACTATGCCAGCGCCGTATTCGAAGGCGAGCGCGCCTATGGCGGCGAGATCTTCAAGCTGACGGAACATACCGAGAGGCTGCATGAATCAGCCCGTATCCTCGGCTTCAAGATTCCGTACAGCGTCGCCGAGATCGAGGACGCCTGCCGTGAACTTCTCAAGAAGCAGGGCTTTCTCGACGCCTATGTGCGGCCGATCGCCTGGCGCGGCAGCGAGCAGATGGGCGTGTCGGCCCAGAACAACCGCATCAATTGCGCCATCGCCATCTGGCAGTGGCCGAGCTATTTCGATCCGGCGCAGAAGCTGAAAGGCATCCGCCTCGACATCGCCGAATACCGCCGGCCGGACCCGCGCACCGCGCCCTCGAAATCGAAGGCGGCCGGGCTCTACATGATCTGCACGCTTTCCAAGCATGCGGCCGAGGACAAGGGCTACGCCGACGCGCTGATGTTCGACTGGCGCGGACAGGTGGCCGAAGCGACCGGCGCCAATGTCTTCTTCATCAAGGATGGGGTGCTGCACACGCCGACGCCGGACTGCTTCCTCGACGGCATCACGCGGCGCACCGTCATCGATCTCGCCAGGCGCCGCGGTTTCAAGGTCATGGAGCGGGCGATCATGCCGGAGGAACTGGAAGGCTTCGAGCAATGCTTCCTGTCCGGCACGGCCGCGGAAGTGACGCCGGTCTCCGAGATCGGGCCCTACCGCTTCCAGGTCGGCGAGATCACCAAGACGCTGATGAACGACTATTCGGCCGAAGTGCAGCCCAAGCACGCGGCGGCCGCCGAATAGATTTTCTGACGGTTCAAGAAGGTCCGGGCGGGCGGAAGTTTTCCACCCGCCCTTTCTATTTCTCCGCTTCTCGGCTTCCGGTCCGTTTGCACTTTCCCGACATTCGGCGTCTCATGGTTGCGCCGACTCACTTCTGTCGGCGCTTTGCGAGGAGGGAATGCGCATGAACAGCAGCGTCATTGTGCAACTTGTCGTACAGATCATCACCGGCATCATCGGCGGCCAGGCGGTCGGCGCCGCGGTAAAGACCGCGGCCATGACGCAACTGCCGAAAATCCTGAGCGGCGCGATCGGCGGGATCGCCGGCGGCGAGATCGTGACCAACGTGCTCACCAACCCGGCGGCCGCCAACGCCATGAGCGGGATGCTCGGCGATTCCGTCGGCGGCGTAGTCGGCGGAGCCGTGCTGACGGCGATCGTCGGCGCCGTCATGAATTCGATGAAAAAGGCGTAAGGCAGCGGGTCTGGCCGTCCGGGACGTTCACCCCGCCCCCGGCCTGTCGGCCGGACCCTCCCCGTCGAGGGGAGGGAGGGCGCCAGACTCTCCGACCTCTCTCCCTATCGACGGGGAAGTGACGCGATAGGGCCGGAGGGGGTGGGTAAATCCTGACCGTCAGACCACCGTTGGCCCGATCGGCCTCTTCTGCAAGCGGGCGGCCCATCCGGTACGGCCGGGCCGCCCGATCCGTTTGCCGCATCGGCCTTGGCGTGGTAGCCCGCCCTTAGTCAGGCTTGAGAAGAACCCCAATGGGCCAGTTGAACGCCGCCATCATCACCGTCACGCCGTTCCAGCAGAACTGCACCATATTGTTCGACGCGGAGACGAAGCACGGGGTCGTCGTCGACCCCGGCGGCGAGATCGACCGTATCCGCAAGTTCATCGCGGACAACGGACTGACGATCGAGGCGATCTGGATTACCCACGGGCATATCGATCATGCCGGCGGCGCCATGGAGATGAAAGAAGCGCTCGGCATCGACATCCTGGGACCGCATGAGGCGGATGCCCCGCTGCTGGCCAGGCTGGAAGTACAGGCGGCCCGCTATGGCATCGCGGAGGGGGTGCGCAACTGCACGCCGGACCGCTTCCTGAGGGAAGGGGAAGTGGTCTCCTTCGGCGATCATTCCTTCAAGGTGCTGCATTGCCCCGGCCACGCCCCGGGTCACGTCGTCTTCTACAACGACGCGGCGAAGTTCGCCCATGTCGGCGACGTGCTCTTCCACGGCTCGGTCGGGCGAACCGACCTGCCGGGCGGCGATCACGCCGCGCTGATCCGCTCGATCAAGGAGAAACTCCTGCCGCTCGGCGACGAGGTGGGCTTCATCTGCGGGCATGGGCCGGGCGGCCGCTTCGGCGACGAGCGACGCAGCAATCCGTTCCTGGTGTGAGGCCAACGGCCTTCAAGCGGGCGTAAGGGCCGATCCCAAGCCAGATTGACCGGGCGTCGGACCCCCAGAGCTATCGAAGCCAAGAGACGGGCACCGAGCTCTCCATGCCCCTCCACTGGCGAGGCCGCCCCTCGCTATGCGGTCCAGCTGGGGGACCGTCATCCATCCTGGGCCGCCATATGGCGGACCGAAAGGGGCGAGGTCATTCACAAGCCGTCCGCCGGAGACCGAAGGCCTTCCGGCGGGGGCAGTAAGCGCGCAGGCTCAGCCGATCGTCAGGTTGACCGCTTTCGGGCCCTTGCCGCGCTGATCGGGCTCCGTGTCGAATTTCACCTTCTGCCCGTCATTCAGTCCGGGCAGGCCGGAGGCCTGCACCGCCGAGATGTGGACGAAAACGTCCTTGTTGCCGTCATCCGGCGTGATGAAGCCGAAACCTTTGGCGTGATTGAAGAATTTGACGATACCGGATTGTGGCATTGGAAAGCTCCTTTTCTCCCATCAGATTGCTTTCCGACCTGGCGCAGCGCGCCAAGT
This sequence comes from Rhizobiaceae bacterium, assembly GCA_051959385.1. Lineage (GTDB taxonomy): Bacteria > Pseudomonadota > Alphaproteobacteria > Rhizobiales > Rhizobiaceae > Mesorhizobium_L. The sequence continues at coordinate 20,412 of JBQCFH010000062.1, forward strand.
CGCGTCGGTCCTTTACTGGAGGAGAAGAAACAGATCGCCGCGCCGGGGTCTTGCCGAGACCTTCTCGTTTCGCGGACCAGCCGGGCCTCGATCGCGAGAATCCCATGCCACGCCATTCCAGTCTCCGGGCCGGCAAATGCCCGAACGTGAAACTTGTCCCCTATTTTCGTCGATGGGACAATGAAAAGTTTTTTAATCGGACTGACCGGTGCGGCCGAATGCGCAGAGGAGGGCGGCCGGTAGGACCGGCGGCGTTGGGCTCGAACTCGCGCCGGGAGCGCCTCGCTCCCCAGGCTCAGTCGACGCGAAGATTGACCGCCTTCGGGCCCTTGCCCATGCGATCCGGCTCGGTATCGAAGGTCACCTTCTGGCCTTCGATCAGGCTCTGCAGGCCGGAAGCCTGAACGGCCGAAATGTGGACGAACACGTCCTTCGCGCCGCCTTCCGGCGTGATGAAGCCGAAGCCCTTGGTGGTGTTGAAGAACTTTACGGTTCCAGTCTGCGCCATGGGAATTTCCTCTTCCCGTTGGGTGGTTTCTGGCATCCGTGCGACGCGCACGGTTTCGCCTCCCGCGCAAGCGGGGCTGTCAGATATTCACGGTAGCGGGGAAAGGGTCGTCAATAACGTCCAGTCTCCGGGTCGGCAAATGCCCGAACATGCTCTTTGTGACACGGAATCCGCTGCTTGGCAAGATGGCAGCACGCGACAAAGGCCATGCCAGATAAGGCCAGCGATCATCGCCCGTTGTAGAAATGCAGGTTGCCGTGGAGGAGGCGGCTGGATTTGAAGCGTCGAAAGTCGCACCAGTTCCGATGCATTATCCTTGCTGATGCCATGCTGGGTCGGACCGCCGATCTGGCCCAAACGGTCGCGGGGAAGGGGCCTTCAAAAGGGATGCAAATCAGCGCATAGGTTGCGCCGGCATCTCCCTTTCGGAAAGTCCTTCCCGTTGTCGTCCTCCGTCGAACTCCTCGGCGCGCTTGCGGCCATCACCACCACCCTGTGCTGGCTGCCGCAGCTCTTCAAGATCGTGCGCGAACGCCAGGCCGCCGGCATATCGCTGATCACGAACGCGGCGCTGGCGACCGGCGTGTTCCTCTGGTGCGTCTACGGCGTGCTGATCGCCTCGTGGCCGGTCATCGCGGCGAACGCGGTGACGCTGCTCTTCATCCTCGCCATCGTCGGGCTGAAGCTGCGCTACGGCTGAGCGGGCATCCTTTCGGCGATGATCCGGCCGATGGTCAGGTTGGAAGAGGCTTCGGCCGGACCGTTCGGGGCCACGCCGGAATGCCCGGGCGCAGCGACATGGAGGAGGCCGGCGACCGCGAAGAACACGAACAGCAGGATCGTGAGCCGCGCGAACATGCCCAATTCTATTGCGGTCGGGTGAACGGTTGGTGAAACCGTTGCCCCGGCATGACGCTTGCCGTCGACGCCCCCCTCCTGACAGCCCGTTGTCAGGAGCATGGCGCGGCGCTTGCGGGGCCGCGCGAGCGGCCTTTTCATCCGGCCGGACTCCGCCCATATTCGGGCGATGGCCAGATCACCCGCAAGAAAGTCGCCGCCCGAGCGAGCGGACAAAGAAGAACGCGAACCGCGCCGGCGCGGCAGCCCGCTGACGGACTATCTCGACGCGTCGGAGCCGCTGGAGCGGGGCGGCGGCTTCGAGGAAGCTCCGCAGCCTGGGCTTTCCGGTAAGCCGCTGTCGGGGTCGATTGCGGATTGGGCGAAGGAGATTTCGAGGGAGGCGGACAATGCTCCGCCTTCCACCTCCCCCTTGTGGGGAGGTCGGACCGAAGGTCCGGGTGGGGGTGAGGCTGCCGCCGATGCCGATACCCCCACCCCGGCGCTACGCGCCGACCCTCCCCACAAAGGGGAGGGTGAGAGGCCGTGCGTTGCCGCACGCACTCCACCCGGCCGGCCTGCGGCCGGCCACCCTCCCCTCAAGGGGGAGGGAAAGGCGCCGAAGCGCATTCCGGAGCGTTCTTCCTCGCCCACCCGCACCGGGCGCGGGACCTCCATGGGCGGCGCGGCGTCGGCGAAGGAGCGCGCCTCCGTCGGGCTGATGCCGGTCGCCGGCCTCGACGTGACGCTGGAAGAGGCCGACACGCTGTCGAAGTCCGGCGTGACCGCCACGGTCGATGCGCTGTCGCGCCTCATCGAGGAGGGCCGGCCGGAGTTTCGGGAAGGGCTGTGGGTGCCGCACCGGCCCGAGCGGCCGCAGAAGTCGGAAGGCGGCATACGGATCAAGATGGTGTCGGACTACGAGCCGGCCGGCGACCAGCCGACCGCGATCGCCGACCTGGTCGAGGGCGTGAACCGCAACGACCGCACCCAAGTGCTGCTCGGCGTCACCGGCTCGGGCAAGACGTTCACCATGGCCAAGGTGATCGAGGCGACGCAGCGCCCGGCGCTGATCCTGGCGCCGAACAAGACGCTCGCCGCGCAGCTCTATGGCGAGTTCAAGAACTTCTTTCCCGAGAATGCGGTCGAGTATTTCGTCTCCTATTACGACTACTATCAGCCGGAGGCCTACGTCCCCCGCACCGACACCTATATCGAGAAGGAATCCTCCATCAACGAGCAGATCGACCGCATGCGCCACTCGGCGACGCGGTCGCTGCTGGAGCGCGACGACGTCGTCATTGTCGCCTCGGTATCGTGCATCTACGGTATCGGCTCGGTCGAGACCTACACGGCGATGACGTTCCAGATGACGCTCGGCGACCGGCTCGACCAGCGCCAGCTTCTCGCCGATCTCGTGGCCCAGCAATACAAGCGCCAGGACATCAATTTCGTGCGCGGCTCCTTCCGCGTGCGCGGCGACACGAT
>JBQCFH010000063.1:0-2562 GCA_051959385.1 Rhizobiaceae bacterium
GGCGGATGTGATTCCCGCCGCGCCGCCCGGCCGGTTCAAGGCGTTCGATTTCTCTTCCCCCACCGGGCAACATTGCCTCGCCAAATCCATTGACAGTTCGATCGTCTGACCGAGCGTATAGTTCTCCGAACGCGATGCCGCGGCGAAGCGGGCAGGGAGGTTTTCATGGCGGAAAGACCGGAATCGAAGCAGATCGCGCTGATGAAGCAGATCGTGGCGCTGGCCGAAAAGCAGACCGCTTATTCCGCCCAACGCTCGGAGGCGTCCGAGGCGCGATCCTATCAAAACGCGGAGCGCACCTTGTCGGTCTGGGTCCGCACCGCTCTGGCCTTGATGATCTGCGGCCTCGCCATCGATCGTTTCGGCTTGATGCTCGGCAGTGCGCCGGCCGCAAATGGGGAACTCGACAGGCTCTCGGAGTGGACGAGCCTCGCGCTGGTGCTGCTCGGCGTCTTCATGGTTGTGACAACCGCACTGCGCTTTCTGGCCTATGCGCAGGCGTGGCGGCGGCAGCATCAGCCGCCGGCGCATCACGGCCCCTATCTGGCGGCGTTCTTTGCGCTGATGGTGGCGCTGTTCGGTGTCGTGCTGCTGGCGATCATGACGGCGGCAATGGCGTGATGCGGGGATCCCTCGCGCAATGCGGCGGGATCGCGCGAGAAGGAAATCTCAGGTCGTCAGCGGCTGGAAACTGCCTGCCGGCGCCGCGTCGAGTTCGGCCCAGTCGATCTCCTCCTCTATCCTGTGATAGGCCTCGTCGCCGATCTCGCCGCGGCTGCGCAATTCCTCGAGCACCCGCCGCTGATGCCGGACCGCTTGCAGCCTCAGCCGGTCATGATCCGTGGCCGCCTGCGGCGTCTCCGGATTTCCGGCGACGGTGAGCGCGGCCTCGTATTCCTCGCGCACGGCGAGGGCCACGCCGGATTGATCGCCGTCGAGGCTCGAAAGCGCGGCCCGCATGACCGCGGCGCGGGCGCGCGATACCTCCTCCTCGACCGAGCTGTCGGCTTCGAATCGCAACAGCTTCAGAAGCGGCCCGAGCGTGACGCCCTGGAGGACCAGCGTCCCGAAGACGACGCAGAACGCGGCCAAGACGATCTGGTCGCGGCCCGGAAAGTCCGCGGGCAAGGCGAAGGCGGCGGCGAGCGTCACCAGGCCGCGCATCCCGCACCAGCCGACGAGCAGGTCGCCGCGCGGGCTGCCCGAGCCGGCGCCGATCGTTCTGCCTGCCGCTCCGCAGAGAAACACGAAAAGCAACCTGACCAGGATGACGGTGGCCAGCACCGCCCCGGCAAGGACAAGCGCGTCGTGCAGGCTCTGCCCCGAAAGCCTGAGCAGGATCGGCCGCGCCTGCAGGCCCATGAGCACGAAGGCCAGCACGTTGAGCACGAAGACGGCCGTCTCCCACACCGAATAGGAACTGACCCTGAGCCTCGGCGGCATGACGGCGGGCGCGATCCGGGCGATGGCAATCGCATAGACGACCATGGTGACGATGGCCGAGAGACCGACGCGGTCGGCGAAGATCCAGACGCCGAACGTGCTGACGAATTGGAAGATCGCGGCGCTCGCGGCGTCCTGCACCCGCCTCATGACGAAAAACACCAGGCGGGCGAGCACCAGGCCTGCCACCAGGCTGCCGACGAGCGACAGGGCCACCATCGGCGCCGCATCGCTGAGGAGCAGGGGGCCGGCGGCCGCCACGACCGCCATGCGATAGATCAACAGCGCGGTCGCATCGTTGAGCAGGCTTTCGCCCTGCAGGATGGCGAGCAGGCGTCGCGGCGGCTTGAATTGCGCAAGCACCGCGGCGGCCGCTGCCGCATCGGGCGGCGCGACGATCGCGCCGAGCGCGATCGCCGCTGCGAGGGGCAGGCCGGCCACGTGCCGTCCGACGATCGCGACCGCCGCCGTTGTCAGGAGCACGGCGACGAGCGCCAGCAACGCGATCGGCCCGGCATGGCGGCGCAGATCGCGCGGCGAGGTGTCGAAGGCGGCGTCGAGAAGGACCGGCGCCACGAAAAGCGCCAGCGCGAGTTCCGGCTCGATGCGGATCGACGGCGCGAAGGGCAGGAAGGCAAGGATGGCGCCGGCGACCGCGAGCAGGGCCGGATAGGGAATGCCCAGCCGTCGCGCCAGCGCGGCGAGAATGACCGATCCCATCAGGAGCAGGAGGGTCCATTCGAAAAGGGCCATGGCAGTATCCGCCGCTTGCTGTTCGCCTTTCCAATAGTCGAAGTTGCCGGCCGACGCTCCCCCGAAATGAACCGCATTGACAGTGACGGCTTCCTATCGTCTAATCATGTAAACGGTTACAACGCCCCTTGCGGGCGGGGTTTCCGAAGCACGGGACAGGCTTTCCGCGGGAGGAGCGATTGCGGTTCGGGCTCATCGGCTACGGCCTCTGGGGCAAGCATCACGCCGAGGCGATCGCCAAGGCGCCGGGGGCGGAGCTGGCGGCGGGCGCCAGCCCCAGCGAGGCGACCGCCCCCCCCCCGCGCCACCGATTGCCGGATATCCCGGTCCAAATCGGCGACCACCCGCTGCTCGGCGACAAAAAGA
>JBQCFH010000064.1:0-3428 GCA_051959385.1 Rhizobiaceae bacterium
CCAGTCAATCATATTGAGAGGCATGGCCTCGCGCCCGCTTCCCAATCCTCATCCTGAGCTTGTCGAAGGATGAATTTGTCGAAGGACCAATAGCCAGACCGGAAACGGAGCGTGGCGACGGGATCGCATGAGGAATCAGGAATACCCCCCTCCGTCTCGGGCTACGCCCTCGACACCTCCCCCCGCTTCGCGGGTGGCGGATGGACGCTGGCCACACCCCTCGGCGCCCATCCTCTCCCCTCACGAAGTGGGGGAGAGGTGCCTAGCGAAGCGAGGCGGAGAGGGGGTGATGAAGGCAGCGCATGGCCGCACCCACCCCACCCCGTCTCGCAATCTTCACTTCGTTCCGGCTGCTCGCCGACCCTCCCCATAAGGGGGAGGGTAGAATTGACGCTACCCAAACCGATCCGCCCCGTATGGGGCAAGCAGCGGGTCGCGTGCGCCCTCGAGGATCTCGCGCGCGGCGAAGAGGCCGATCGCAGGCGCCAGGGTCACGCCCGAATGGGTTACGGCGACATAGAGATCGCCGATGCCTTTCGGCCGGCCGAGCGCGGGAAAGCCGTCCGCCGGCGTCGGCCGGAAGCCCAGCGTATGGCCTTCATATTCCAGCCTGTCGGCGTTCCGCAGCATCGCCTTCATGCTGTCGAACAGCCGCCTTGCGGTGGCGTCGGCGTCCGGCCCGGGATCGGCCCCGCCATAGTCGGCGCCGGCGACAAGTCGGCCTTCCGCCGTCTGGCGCATGTGCAGCCGGTCGGCCAGCACCAGGCCGTCCAGGAGCGGCGGATGCGGACGGGAGTGGACGAGCAGGCCGGGCGGCGTCGTCATCGGCAGGCTTATGCCGGCGGCGGCCGCAAGGGAGGCGCTCGCCGCGCCGGCGGCCAGCACGATCTCGTCGGCCTCGATCCTGCCGGCGCCGGTCTCGACCGCGGCGCGGCCTCCCCCACCCGCATGGATCGCGCGGACCTCGGTTCCGGCGAGCAGCCGCGCGCCGTGTTTTTGCGCGTCCGCGACCAGCAGGCGCGCCGTGGTTTCAGGCTCAGCCGCGCCTTCCTCGGCGACGAAGAGCGCAAATTCCGGCGGCCGGGCGAGGTTCGGCTCGATGCGCGCCGCCTCCGCGCGATCGGCCTTGCGGACGCCGTAGCCCCAGGCGGAATGGTTTGCCGCAAGCGCCTCCAGTTCGGCGCGCGGGCGATCCCAGCAGAGGCCACCCCGCCAGGAGACCGGCAGGCCGGGGACTTCCTTCGCCAGCCGCTTCCACTCGGCCATCGCGCGGATGCGCAGCCGGTAGTAGGGCTCGGGATTGCCGAAGGAGGCATTGACCCAGCCGAAGGAGCAGGGCGTCGCCACGCCGCCGGGCTTGGCGCGATCGAGGATCGTTACGCCGGCGCCGGCCCTGGCCAGGTGCCAGGCGATGGACGCGCCGATGATGCCCGCGCCGACCACGATAATTTCGCTTGCCATGCCCGATCCCCTCCGTTCGTGGTCCCTGATGCCATCCGGGACGGCGGTTGCCAATCCCGGGCGACCTCCTCTCCCCAACGGGGAGAGGGTGGCTTGCGCAGCAAGCCGGGTGAGGGGGAACGATGCCCCCTCACCAAGTTCGCCCAGCCGCTCGGCTCCGCCTCGCGGGGGCTCCCTATCCTCTCCCCGCTGGGGCGAGGAAGGGCCCCCATTTCCGTTCGACAGCCCTCGACGCCGCTGCTAAAAGCCCGCGCGACAAAGGACTTCCGGAACATGGCAGACGACATCAGACAAGCGGTTTCCCGCCGCCGCACCTTCGCGATCATTTCGCACCCCGACGCCGGCAAGACGACGCTGACGGAGAAGCTGCTGCTCTTCGGCGGCGCGATCCAGCTCGCCGGCGAGGTGAAGGCCAAGAAGGACCGCATGCAGACGCGCTCCGACTGGATGAAGATCGAGCGCGAGCGCGGCATCTCGGTCGTCACCTCGGTGATGACATTCGAGTATGGCGACCACGTCTTTAACTTGCTCGATACGCCCGGCCACGAGGATTTCTCCGACGACACGTACCGCACGCTGACGGCGGTCGATTCGGCCGTGATGGTGATCGATGCCGCCAAGGGCATCGAGCCGCGCACGCTGAAGCTCTTCGAGGTCTGCCGGCTGCGCGACATCCCGATCGTCACCTTCGTCAACAAGATGGACCGGGAGACGCGCGACCCGTTCGAGATCCTCGACGAGATCGAGGCGAAGCTCGCGCTCGACACGGCGCCGGTCACCTGGCCGATCGGGCGCGGGCGGAGTTTTGCCGGCACCTATCACCTGGCGCTGAACGCGGTGCGCCACGGCGACGCCGAGGTCGAGCGGACCAAGGTCAACGGGCCGGACTCCAACCGCGTCGCCGGGCTGCTGCCCGAGCATGAGCGCGAGGCCTTCATCGAGGAGCTGGAGCTGGCGCGGGAAGCCTGCCGGCCGTTCGATCTGGATTCCTTCCGCGAGGGGCACCTGACGCCGGTCTTCTTCGGCTCGGCCTTGCGCAACTACGGCGTGCGCGACCTGATAGAGGCGCTCGGCGACATCGGCCCGGCGCCGCGCGACCAGGAGGCGGACACGCGCACCGTGCACGCGACCGAGCCGGACATGAGCGCCTTCGTCTTCAAGATCCAGGCGAACATGGACCCGAACCATCGCGACCGCATCGCCTTCGTGCGCGTCTGCTCCGGAAGGCTCGAGCGCGGCATGAAGGCGAAGCTCGTGCGCACCGGCAAGCCGATGTCGCTTTCCGCGCCGCAATTCTTCTTCGCGCGCACCCGCGTCACCGCGGACGAGGCCTATGCCGGCGACGTGGTCGGCATCCCGAACCACGGGACGCTGAGGATCGGCGACACGTTGACTGAGGGCGAGGAACTCCTCTTCCGCGGCGTGCCGAATTTCGCGCCGGAGATCCTGCGCCGCGTGCGCCTCGGCGACGCCATGAAGGCGAAGAAGCTGAAGGAGGCGCTGCAGCAGATGGCGGAGGAAGGTGTGGTGCAGCTCTTCTCGCCCGACGACGGCTCGCCGGCCATCGTCGGCGTGGTCGGCGCGCTGCAGCTCGACGTGCTCAAGGAGCGGCTGGCCGCCGAATATTCGCTGCCGGTCGATTTCGAGACGGCGCGCTTTTCCGTCTGCCGCTGGATCAGCGCCGACAGCGCGGCCGAGCTCGAGCGCTTCATCGAGGCGCACCGCGCCGACATCGCGCGGGACCTCGACGGCGATCCGGTCTTCCTCGCGCAGCACGAGTTCTCGCTCAACTACGAGGCGGAGCGCTGGAAGGCGATCCGCTTCGCCACGGTGAAGGATTATCAAGTGCGCGCGGCAACCAGGCACGACAGTCTCACAAGGAGGAAACCCCCCCGCCCCCAATATTGGCCGTCGGGTTAAGTCCATCGCCCCAACGGCGGCGAACAGCCACGGGGAACGCCGGATTA
>JBQCFH010000065.1:0-4323 GCA_051959385.1 Rhizobiaceae bacterium
AAGAGCAAGCGCGCATCAGGCGAGATCGGTCAGCGCGAAATCACCGCCCTTGTAGAGGAGCGGCACGCCGGCCTGTCTCGCCATCGCGTAGGAGAAGCAGTCGCCCATATTGAGTTGGGCGGGATGGCCCGAGCCTTTGCCATATCGTCGATGGCATTCAAACAAACCCTCCAGCAGCGTGTCGCCGGCATCCGCGATCCTTATCCCAGCGCGCAAAAGGAACTCCCGGAACAGATCGACGGCGTTGTCGCCCTCCCCGGTCTTCCGCTTGAGAGCAAGCACAGCTTCGAAAGAAGAGAAAATGGAAGTCGTGCGCTTTTCGGCTCGGGCAAGCGCCGCGATAAATTCGTCTCGCTCAGGTTCATTTGTAAGGATGGCGACCATGGCCGAGGCATCGACATGCATTCAGTCCTCTCCCTGGCCCCACAACTCGTCGTAAAATTGTTTGTCTGCCGCGAGGCCGGTACGCGGCAATGCATCGACTTTGTCGAGCAGGGGCTTCAGCCGCTCCCGAAGAGAGGCCCCGCGTTCATCTTCAGTCTTTCCGGCGCGCTCGCTCTTCAGCGCCTCGTCCACCGCCTCGTGAATCGCCTCGGTGATGCCAATGCCGCGCCGGCGCGCCAGCTCGCGCACCAGCGCGTCGGTCTCCGGGTCGCGGACATGGATGGCCATTCTGCTCTCCTGTGTACATGCCACCACTATCATCTACACGAAAAGAACACAAGTAGAACACTTGCCGTTTGGAGAGAACATGCGTTTTGGCCGAAACCGGCAGGTGCGCCAAGCTCCATCCCCGCCACGTTGGTATGCCATAAGACAGACAGTCGCGTCGGAGAGCGATAAATCCAAGTCGATGAGCAAGACAGAAGAGTATGAGTTGGCCCTTGCCATGTGCCGCGCCAAGGCGGCCGACGCGATATGGCCGCAAATACGCGACATGTGGCTCACATTGGCGGCGAGCTACAAACTCCTCATGGACACCGAACCCCGTAACGGCAGCCCGCGCGCCGCTACTTCGCGAACTCTTTCTCTTCCAGCAGACGATCGTACTCGCCCTTGATCAGTTTGTAACAACTGCACGACGCGGCCTCGAGCCCCTTTCGATCGGCAATCCTGATGTTGCCGCGGCTGTAGTCGATCAACCCCGCTTTCTGCAGCATCCGCGCCGCCACGCTCACGCTGGGACGGTGCACACCCAGCATCTGCGACAGAAATTCCTGTGTGAGCGGAAACGTATCGCTCTCGACGCGATCAGGCGTCTGGAGAAGCCAGCGTGCGCATCGCTCCTGCACCTCGTGCAGCCGATTACAGGATGTGCTTTGGGCGATCTGGTTGAGGAGCGCCATCAGGTAGCGCAGGAGTATCCTGTGCAGGACCGGCGCGCGCGGCAGGGCACGTTCGAGATCGCGGGCCCTCATGCGCAGTCCGTCGCCGGGAATCTGCACGAGCGCCCGGCTAGGCACGGAACGGGTTCCGAGAAGAATCGGGAACCCGGCCATGCCTTCAGGGCCGATCGTCGCAAATTCGATGATGTCGCCGCTTTCCGGCTCGTTCACCATCGAGACGACGCCGTGTTCGACGAAGTACACGTATTCGATTGGTTCAAACGGCTCGTGGAGGATCGTTTTGAACTGAAGCCTTACCATGTCGAGGTCGGGAGCGACGACTTCGAACTCCTCGCGGGGCAGCTTGGCCAGGAGCTTGTTCCGAGGGACCATGCCGGCTCCATCCGCTGGCATACCCAAGGCAAGTGCCTTATGTATGCTGCCATACAATGATGCAGAACGTTCCCCCAACCCGCGAGCACCTGAACTGTTCCGGCCCACCCGGCGGAGCGGTTGCCATCATTGCATCGGCAGGCGGAATTCCTGCCCTGATCTCGCTTCTTCGTTCGCTGCCGAAGACCTTCCCGCTTCCTATTTTCGTTGCCCAGCATCTGCCCCGGCAGCCGAGCAAATTGGATGCTGTCCTTTCGTGGCATTCCCAGTTGAATGTCGTCTGGGCCGTCGAAGGCGACCAGCCGCGCAAGGGGAACATCTACCTGGTGCCGCCCGGGACGAACCTCGCCATCACCGACGCCGGCTTCGAGATTTCGCCGCTTGCGCCTGGTTCCTCAAGCTGGCTCGGATGCGGCGATCACCTGATCGACAGCCTGGTCGCGCGGTACGGAGCCTCCACCATCGGCATCGTCTTGAGCGGCGCGTTGCCCGCCGGCGTGAAGGGGCTCCGGGCGATAAAGGCGTGCGGAGGCTACACGATGGCGCAGGATCGACAGAGCTCGACGAGCTTCGAAATGCCTGCCGCGGCCATCGATTTCGCCAAGGCCGAGATCGTGATGCCGCCGGACCGAATGGCGCTCGCGCTAAGCATCATCGCCGAGCCCTGGCAGGAGCAGCAGCATCCGATCCATGCATAGTGGCATTGCCTGAGCGTATGCCGGGGATGCGGCTATTCCGCCGCCGGCCTGAGTTCTTCGCGTTCGATCTCCTCGCCCTTCGACCCGGCCTCCGCAGCGGTCCCCGTCCCGCTCCGCTTGCGGCCGAAGGAGAGCAGCCATTCAGATAGCCACTCCATGTAGAGATAGATCACCGGCGTGATGAAGAGCGTCAGCGCCTGCGAGACGAGGAGCCCGCCGACCACCGCCACGCCGAGCGGCTGGCGCAGCTCCGCGCTGGCGCCGGTGCCGAGCGCGATCGGGATCGTGCCCATCAGCGCGGCGAGCGTCGTCATCATGATCGGCCGGAAGCGCATCATGCAGGCGTCGTGGATCGCCTGCCGCGGCCGCCGGCCCTCGCGTCGCAGCACCAGCGCAACGTCGATCATCATGATGCCGTTCTTCTTGACGATGCCGATCAGCATCAGGATGCCGATCACCGCGATGACGGACAGGTCCATGCCGGCGAATTTCAGCGCGACGAGCGCACCGAGCACCGCCGCCGGCAGGCCGGTCAGGATGGTGAGCGGGTGGATGAAGCTCTCGTAGAGCATGCCGAGCACGATGTAGATCGTCAGGATTGCGCCGGCGATGAGGATGCCCTGGTTGGCGAGCGAATCCTGGAAGGTCTTGGCCGTGCCGGAGAACGTGGTGGAGACGGTCTTCGGCATGTCGATCTTGTCTTTCAGCGCGTTGATGTGCTGCACGCTGTCGCCGAGCGCCACGCCCTTCGGCAGATTGTAGGAGATCGTGACGGCAGGCAGCTGGCCGAGCTGGTTGACGGTGAGCTGCCCCGCCGTGCGCTCGACATGGGCAAAAGAGCCGAGCGGCACGAGACTGCCACTCGCCGTGCGCACCTGGATCGCCAGCATCCGTTCCGGCGACCAGTTGATGCGTGGGTCGAGCTCGATGATGACGGCGTAGCTGTCGGCCGAGCCATAGATGGTTGAGACCTGCTCGGTGCCGAAGCCGCCATAGAGGCTCGAACGCAGAGTGTCTGTATCGACGCCGAGCGTCGCCGCCTTGTCGCGGTCGACGACCAGCGTCGCCTGCAGAGCGTTATTCTGCAGGTCGGTCGTCACGTCGGTGAAGGCAGCGTGGTCCTGCCCCATCGCGTCGGCGAGCTTCTCCGCCCATTCATTGGTCTGGTCCTGGTCGAGGGCCTGCACCACGAGCTGGTACTCGCTCTTCGACGCCCGGGCGCCGATGCGCAGATTCTGAACCGGCTGCATATAGGTGCTGATGCCTGGCACATCGGCGAGTTGGCGCCTGAGATCGGAAAGCACGTCCTCCAGGGCCGGCCGCTGGTCCTTCGGCTTGAGCTCGACGAACATGCGGCCCTGGTTGAGCGCGCGCGCTCCGACGCTGCCGCCGACGGACCAGGCAACGTGCGAGACGTAAGGCGAGTGCTGGAAGACGTCGGCGACCTGCTGCTGCAGCTGGACCATTGCGTCGTAGGAAATGTCCTGCCGCGCCTCCGTGGTGACCGAGAGCTGGCCGATATCCTCCTCGGGGAAGAAGCCCTTGGGCGAGACCTGCAGCAGCCACACCGACATGGCGACGGTGCCGACAAACACCAGGAAGACGATGAAATGGTGCCGCAGGCACAGCGTCAGCAGCCAGTCGTAACTGCGCAGGAAGGCGTTGCGCTTCGCGTGTCCGTTCTCCGCCTGCTCCTTTTTCGGCAGCTTCAGGAGGCGCGAACAGAGCATCGGGGTCAGCGTCAGCGACACGAACATCGAGGCCAAAATCGAGACGGTCACCACCACCGCGAATTCGTTGAAGATGCGGCCGATGACCCCGCCCATCAGCAGCACCGGAATGAAGACCGCGACCAGCGATACCGAGATCGACATGATGGTGAAGCCGATCTCGCGGGAGCCCTTCAG
>JBQCFH010000066.1:0-7332 GCA_051959385.1 Rhizobiaceae bacterium
GGGGCTCGCCGGGCACGTCTCGGTCTCGACCCGCAGCGCCGCGACGCTGGCGCGCGCCGAGGAGCTGGGTCTCGGCGATTCCTATTCCACCGACCCCGCGGTCGCCGTCGCCGGCGCCGATCTCGTCATCGTATCGGTGCCCGTCGGCGCGTCGGGAGACGTCGCGGAAGCGATCGCGCCGGCGCTGAAGCCCGGCGCCATCGTGACCGACGTCGGCTCGACCAAGGGTTCGGTCATTGCGCAAATGCGGCCGAAATTGCCGGCCGATGTGCACTTCATCCCGGGCCATCCGCTCGCCGGCACCGAAAAATCCGGGCCGGATTCCGGTTTTGCCGAACTCTTCGAGAACCGCTGGTGCGTCTTCACGCCGCTCCCCGGAACCGATCCGGACGCGCTCGAGAAACTGTCGGAATTCTGGCGCCGCTGCGGCTCCAATGTCGACACGATGGACCCCGAGCACCACGACATGGTGCTCGCCATCGTCTCGCACCTGCCGCATATCATTGCCTACAACATCGTCGGTACGGCCGACGACCTTCAGACCGTCACCAAATCCGAAGTCATCAAATATTCCGCCTCCGGCTTCCGCGACTTCACGCGCCTTGCCGCTTCCGATCCGACCATGTGGCGCGACGTCTGCCTGCACAACAAGGACGCCATACTGGAGATGCTGGCGCGCTTCTCGGAGGACCTCGCCTCGCTGCAGCGCGCCATCCGCTGGGGCGACGGCGAAAAGCTCTTCGACCTTTTCACCCGCACCCGCGCCATCCGCCGCTCCATCATCGAGGCCGGGCAGGAAGTGGACGCGCCGGATTTCGGCCGCCAGGTTCTGGCGCATCCCGAGAAGGGCGCGCCGGCGAAAGGCTGACGCTTCTCAGGGCAGCGGCGGAATGCGCCCGACCGGGAAGAAGCCGACCGTCACGAGGCCCTCGCGTATCGTCACGGGGACCATCGGATCGTTCCCGAGGGCGCTCACCAGCGCCAGCCCCCGGTCGATGTCTTTCGCCTTGTCCGGAAAAGCGAGCTTGAGCGCGGCGGCGAGTTCCTGCGGATTGCGCAGCCGCACCCTGAAGTCGGCGTCGAGCCGTCCTTCCTGGTCGACCGAAGCGGTCCCTTTCACCGTCACGCTGGCGTCGTCGCTCGGCGAAAGCACCAGTTTCCTGAACTCGGCCGAGCGCCCCCGGAAGCTTCGGGCGTCCTTGAGGGCGAGGCTCGCGCCTCCCTTGACGACCAAATCCGCAACTCCGGAAAGCGGCGGCAGGTCTCCGAAATCGGGCACCGTCGGACCGAACTGCAATCCGTCGAAGCGTCCCTTGAGGTCGGCGTCCGCGCCGGCCACCTTTGCCGTGCCGTGCATGAAAGCGACGGTGAGGACCGGATCGGACTGGGTCTGCTCGGCGGAAAGCTGCTCGCCCTCGACTTCGACCGCCGCATCGCGCCCGAATGGCGGGAAGAGTTCCCCGTGCATCTTTTCCCAGTGGACCACGATCGGCCCGGTTCCGGGCACCTGCAGCTCGGCCGGTGCGGCAAGCGCGATGCGCACGCGCCGCGGATTGTAGATATCCGCCGCGGCGCGCATCGAGCTCACGGAGACGACGGCGGAACTCGCCGGATCGACGTAGCGGACCGAGTCGCATTTGAGGATGAAATGCAGCGGGAAGCCATGCACCTCGCGATCGGCGCAATCGGCGCTCGCCCCGGTCTCGCGCATCGCCGCGAGCGTCGCCTCGACCCGTTCTCGCACCAGGCCGGCGAAATGCATCCAGGCAAACGTATAGGCAATCCCTGCCAGGACCAGCAGCAGCGCGAGCCAGAGGAAAAGCGAGGATCGCCGGCGTCGTGGCCGGTCACTTGACGTCATCTATTCGCTCTCGCTGGTGGAATAAATCTGGCATTCGATACCGGCTTGATGTCGGCCTCCAGATCGAATGTCAAATTTAAAAATTCCACTGAAATCATTAACTTGCTAGTGATTCATCTGTTTCCAGCATTGCCTCGCGCCCGATACGGACGGGATGCAAATGCCGGAAACGAACCACTGGCCCATGCTGGCGGTCGGAAAGAAATCGAGGCAGGCCATATGGGCGATTTTTGGGTTTTCGGCTACGGCTCGCTGATCTGGCGACCTGGCTTCGCCCATGTCGAGACGCGCCGGGCGCATCTCCACGGCTTTCGCCGCTCGCTCTGCATCTATTCCTGGGTGCATCGCGGCACCGAAGCGCGGCCGGGCCTGGTGCTCGGGCTCGACCGCGGCGGCTCCTGCGTCGGCCTCGCCTTTCGCGTTCCCGGCGATCTGAGGGACGAGGTGACGACGTATCTGCGCGAGCGCGAACTGGTGACCAATGTCTATCTGGAGCGCCGCCTGAAGGTGCGCTTCGAGGACGGCGGCGCCGTCGACGCCATGGCCTTCGTCGTCGACCGGTCGCATCCGCAATATGCCGGGGCGCTCGACGTGGAGCACGCCGCATCGGTCGTGCGTGGCGCCGTCGGCCAGTCCGGGCGCAACGAGGACTATGTCTTCAGCACGGTCCAGCATCTCGAGGCGCTCGGCATCCGAGATCATTGGCTCGAAAGCGTCGCCGCCAGGCTTTCGCGCGATTAGGACGGCTTTGCCGCTCATTTTCGGCCTGCCGGCGCGAGGGCAGGGTCGGGAACCTCCACGCCAAGCGTTCGCAGACGCTCGACGGCCGTCGGCGGCAGGGGCGGCGGATTCTTGGAAAGGGCGGCGTCGATCAGCAATTCGTCGCAGGCTTTCTCGGTTTCCTCGATCAGCCTCGCCATGAATTCGGCCCTGGGAAGACCCGGCGGGATCGGCGGCAGGAAGCGCGCCTTGATCACGCCCGGATAGCGCAGGAACTTTCGCCGGGGCCAGTAGAGCCCCGCCACATGGGCGACCGGCACGACCGGGATATCGAGACGCGAATAGATTTCCGCGATGCCGTGCTTGTAGGCCGGCTCCGCTCCCGGCGGCCGCCGCGTCCCTTCCGGGTAGATGATGATCTGGCGGCCCTGTTCGGCCCGCTTCCGCGCCTCCACGATCACCTTGCGCAGCGCCTTCGCTGGACTTCCCCGATCGATCGGGATCATGTTCATCTTGGCCAGGTACCAGCCGAAGAAGGGAATCCACGTCAGCTCGCGCTTCAGGATATAGACGGCGTCGGGGATATGCGGCACCAGCGCGAACGTGTCCCAGAAGGACTGGTGCTTGGGCGCCAGTATGTAGGCGCCGGCGGGCAAATTCTCCTGTCCGGTCACCACGCTCTGGGTGCCGGCCAGCACCTTCTGCAGCCACAGATTGGACCTTGCCCAGAATTTCGGCGCCCACCAGGCGCGCTTGCGTTCGACCAGGAAATAGAACGGCGTGAAGACGATCATCTCGACGATCGTGGTGGCGTAGAGCGCCAGATTGAACGCCAGCGAGCGCAGGAAGAGCATAAGGACGTCCGAGATGTGCGCGGAGGCCGTTCGATACATGCCGCGGCGGAAAAAGGCAAACCGGCGCCGGCGGCCGCCGACTTAGTCGATCGCGGCGCTGACGACGGCCGATTGCTCGCTCGGACGATCGGCCGGCAGCAGGCTGCGGGCCAGGGCGGCGAGGTACTTCACATATTCGGTGGCAAGCACGCGGACGGCGGCCGGCTTGGTGAGCCAGCTTCCGTCGTCCAGCCGCGAGTTGACGACGGGATACGGCTCGACGCTCGCCTCCGGCAGGAGCCGGTGCATCTCGAGGAGGCTGCGCGGCATATGATAATTGTTGGTGACGAGGATGACGCTGCCGTAGTCGTGCTCGGCGACCCATTTGGCGCTCTGCTCGGCATTGCCGACCGTGTCCACCGCCTCATGGTCGATATCGACGCAGCACGAGAAGAGCTGCTTGTCGCCGCCCGTGACCTCTCTCAGCGCCCGGCGCCCGGAATGGGGATTGACGCCGCTGATCAGGAGCCGCTTTCCCTTGCCGGACTTGAGCAGGTGCAGCGCCGCGCCGATGCGCGATTGACCGCCGGTGAGCACGATGATGCCGTCGGCGGCGCGCATGTCGGTCGGCTGGGTGAGCAGGCTGACATGCTCTGCGAAAACGCCGAAACCGACTGCCAGCGCGCAAACCGCCGCCGCTCCTCCCCACAGGGCAAGGCGGACTCGGCGCCAGATGCGGCTCCGGGACGAGACAAGCTTGCCGGACCGCGTATCGCCACGGCTTTCAGCCTGTGCTTCCGTCGATTCCCAAGCGTCCATTATATTAGCGATAACAGTCAATTACGGCGGCAGCTAGCCGAAATGGCGCATTCCGCCCACAATAGGTTACGGTGTGTCGCGGATCGTGATCGCCAGGATGCGACATCTTAGCGCTCCGGCTGGTGTGCTTCGATATCTGCAAGATAGCGCACGACCGTGAAATGCGAGGTGGCGGCGGTGAGGCCGGCAATGATGAGGACGATCAGCCCGACGCCCGCATAGCCGCTGGCATCGATCGCGAAATTGCCGAACAGCGCCGCCGCCTGGTCGGCCTGCGGTGTCGCCATGTTGCGCGCGGACAGCCAGGCGAAGGCCAGGAACACGATGATCGCGCCGATGCCGCCGGCTGCCGCCCCCTTCAGCCCCATCATCAGGAAGTGGCCGCGAAATTCCGAGGCGATGAACCGCGCATCGGCGCCGACGAAATGCAACACCTCGATGATATGACCGTTGCCGGCCATGGCGCCGCGCGTGGCGAAGACGATCGAGAGCACCGTTGCAGACAGCATCAGCACCAGGACGGCGACGCCGATCGTGACCGTCATATGCGCCATGGCGATCAGCCGGTCGACCCAGTTGCGATGGTCGTCCAGGCTGGCGCTCGGAATCTGCGCCTTGATGAGGTCGCGCATGGCCGCGAAATCCGGCGGGTGCGACGTGTCGATGGTGACCACGACAAGGCGCGGAACGGGCAATTCGTCGATGTCGAGATCGCGGCCGAGCCACGGTTCGAGCAGCCTAGCGGTCGCCGCGCGGTCGACGATCGAGGCGCCGGTCACGCCCTTGAAACGGGAAGCGATTTCCTGCGCCGATCTCAGCGCCGCGTCCATGTCGAGCCCGTCGACCGGCTTGATCTGGATAGTGGCTTCGCGCGAGATCTGCCCCTCCCATGTGGCCGCCGCGCCGCGCACCAGCGTCACGGCGCCGAGCGTCAGGCAGGAGAGGAAGGTCATGATTGCGATGACGAAGATCAGCGCCCGGCCCGCGATGTTCTGGCTGGGCACGATCGGCGCCATCGGACGCTGCGCCTGCCGCGGCTTGGCCACGCCCGGAGCGTAAGACGCCGGCGCCTGCTCGGACGGCACGCCCGTCTCGGCGAAGCTGTCGCTGCCCGCCTCCTCAGTCATAGATGTCCAGCCTTCCGCCCGACAGGATCATGCGTCGCGCATCGACCTGCTCCATCAGCGTCACGTCGTGCGTCGCGATCACCACCGCCGTGCCCAGCCGGTTGAGCTCGATGAAAAGTCGCAGCAGCCGGCGCGCCAGCGGCGGGTCGACATTGCCGGTCGGCTCGTCGGCAAGCAATATCTCCGGCTGCTCGATGAGCGCCCGCGCGATCGCCGCGCGCTGCTTCTCGCCGCCAGAGAGAACCGGCGGCAGCACATGCATGCGCTCGCCGAGGCCGACCCATTTCAGGAGTTCGACGACATCGCCGCGATAGCTCGCCTCTTCCCGACCGCGCACGCGCAGCGGCAGCGCGACGTTCTCGTAGGTGGTCATGTGGTCGAGCAATCGAAAATCCTGAAAGACGACGCCAATGCGCCGGCGCAGCATCGGCAGTTCGCGGCGCATGATGCGCGAGCGGTCCTTGCCGAAGACGGTGATCAGCCCGCGCGTCGGCTTCAGCGAAAGGAAAAGCAGGCGAAGCAGCGTCGTCTTGCCGGCCCCGGACGGCCCGCTCAGGAACTGGAACGAGCGCTCCGGTATATGGAAGGAGATGTCCCGCAGGATCTCCGGCCCCATACCGTAGCGCAAGCCGACATTTTCGAAACGAAACACCTTCCCGCTGCCCTCATTCCAGCCGACCATGGGTTCGCATGGTTAACGACCGGTTAACCGCCGGCCTGACCGGCGATCACATCTGCCGTCGCGGTGGCGAAGCATTAACCATTTCGGTTTACCTCGTGGTCGAACGCACGGAAGACGGCCGGTCCGCATGAACGAGGCCTGGAAAACGCGCCTGGTTTCGGGCGAAATCGTGACAGGCGCCGCGGCTGCGACGGGCGTCGCCGCGCGGCCATCGGCCGATGTGATCGACGCCGAATTCGAGACCGTCACGCCTGTGCCGGCAGCCGGGCCGCAGAGCCCTTCCGGTTTCACCGGCAACGCGCCGCAACCCTCCGGGCTCGACGTACTGAAGCGCCCCGAGACGCCGCCGCGGCAACGCCGCCAGCCCGGCGGCGCCGCTTTCTGGACATTCGGCCTTGGTCTCGTCGCGGCCGCCTTCTGGGTCTCCGGCGGCCATGCGCTGCTGCCCTCCATTCACCTTCCCGCCTTCCTTCAGCCTGGGCCGTCGCTGAAGATCGCATCGGTGCGCACGCGCGTCGAGAAGATCGACGGCCACACCATCCTTTTCGTCGACGGAAGCGCCGTCAACGAGACCGGCAGGACGATCGAGGTGCCGCCTCTGGCCATCAGCGTCGAAGGCGAGAACGGCAGGACCACGCGCTTTTTCCTGGGGACAAGGGACAGGGAGGTCGCCGCCGGCGAGACCTTCGCCTTTTCCAGCCGCCTTGAGGTGCCTAAAGACGGGGCTAAATCCGTATCGGTATCCTTCGACAGATAGAGAGTTCAGCGCATGCCCGTCGTCCGCGGCAAGGACATCGAGGTCCTCTTCAGCGCTTCGGCCATCGCGCGCCGCAATCTCGAACTCGCCAAGGAGATCGCCGCGCGCGACTACGACAATCTACTGGTGATCTCGATCCTGAAGGGCTCGTTCATCTTTGCCGCCGACCTGATCCGCGCCATGCACGACGCCGGCATCTCGCCGGAGGTAGAGTTCATCTTCATCTCCAGCTATGGCGCCGGCACCACGGCGGGCCAGATCAGGGTGCTCCGCGACATCGACAACGACGTCAGGGGCCGCGACATCCTCCTGATCGACGATATCCTGGAATCCGGCAACACGCTGAAATACACGCGCGACCTGATGCTGTCGCGCGGCGCGAAGAGCGTCCACATCGCCGTGCTGCTCGACAAGCGCATGCGCCGCAAGGCCGAGATCGACGCCGACTTCGTCGGCTTCGAGTGTCCCGACCATTTCGTCGTCGGCTATGGCATGGACGTGGCGCACGCCTTTCGCGAACTTCCCTTCGTCGG
>JBQCFH010000067.1:0-7190 GCA_051959385.1 Rhizobiaceae bacterium
AACAGCCGCATGGAGGATAGGGGATGAACGATTTCTTTTTGAGCCAGGAGCAGCATCAGATTCGCGATACCGTGCGAAAGTTCGTCGAGAACGAACTGATACCGCTGGAGCCGAGGCTCATCCGGCGCGAAACGGAGGGCGAACACGGGGCAAGCCCGGGCCTCACGGACGAAGAACAAAAGGACCTGCAGGAAAAGGCCAAGGCGTTGGGCTTCTGGGGGATCGATCTCCCGGCGGAGTACGGGGGCGCCGATCTCGATCCGGTGACCCAGTCGGTCATCCACGAGGAACTCGGCCGAACGATCGTGGACTTCCATTTCGGCGGCTCAGTGCTGCCTGCGCTTTTCAGCTGCAACGAAGAGCAGAAGGAGCGCTATCTCTATCCCACGATCCGCGGCGAGCGCGTTTCCTGCATCGCCATTTCCGAGCCGGGATCGGGTTCGGACGCGCGTGCCATGCGCACGACCGCCCTCCGCGACGGAGAAGACTGGGTGATCAACGGCGAGAAGTGCTGGATCACCCGCGGCCACATCGCCGACTATGTCATCCTGTTCGCCCGAACCCCGTCCGCCGAGGCGCCCGACGGCATCACCTGCTTCCTGGTAGACCGCTCAAGCGGCTGGACGTCGGCGCAGATACCCGTCATGGGCAGCCGGGACAAAGTCGGATCGCTCGCCTTCGACAATGTCCGCGTCCCCTCCTCCGCAGTTCTCGGCAAGGTCAACCGCGGCTTCGACCATGCGATGCCCTTCATCTATCGCAATCGCGCCTATGTCCTGTCGGCGAAGAACATAGGCGCGATGGCGCGCATGATCGAGATGACGATCGAATGGGCGCGCAATCGCAAGGTTTTCGGCAAGCTCCTGTGCGATCGCGACAACATCGTGCAGGCCATCGCCGAAATGGAGGTCGCTTTACGAACTTCGAAGCTTTTGGTCCACCACGCCGCGCGCAAAGCCGCCGCCGGCGAGGATTTCCGGCATGAAGCATGCACCGTAAAGGCCTATGTGGCGCGCATGGCCAATCAGGTAGCCGACCGGGCGCTGCAGATCCACGGAGCGATGGGCTACGCGAAGGAAAACATCATCGAGCGCTGGTACCGCGACTTGCGCGTGGAGCGCATCTATGACGGGTCGGACGAGATCAATCTCGCCAATGTCGCGCGCAACCTGTTCAAGGGCCATGTGCGCCCGGGGGAGATGTTCTAGAGCCGATCAGGTTTGCGCCTCATCACAGCGCATCGAGTTCCGTCTGGAGGCTCTTGAAAAAACCCGCCACGTGGTCCGCCACGACGCGGACGGGCGGCGAGGCTAGTGCTGAGCGTGAGAGGAACAGGCCGATGCCCGAAGCGGGAAGCTGGCGCGCCTCGAGCGGGACATAGGCGATCTTGCCGGCGCGAATGTCGTCCATGAAGCCGACCGGCGTGAAGAAGCCGATGCCCAGGCCGTTGTGGATGGCGGCGCGCATTATCATCATCGAATTGGTCACCACGCGGGGCGAGAACTGCGCGCCGGTCTGCTGGAATTCCGCCTCGACTAGCGGCGTGATGACCCAGCGGTCCGAGAACATCGCAACGGAGTGTCCGGCGCACTCGGTCAAGGTGACGTGCCGCCGTTTGGCCAAGGGATGATCGGCGCGCATGACCGCGCCTATAGAAGTGCGCACGCTCGCCAGCAGCTCGAAATCGCGATGCCTTTGATCCAGGAAGAAGATGCCGATATCGTATTTCTGGGTCTTCAGCCCTTCGACGGCGTCGCCCGGATTGGCGTCGCCGATATGAAAGCTGATCCCGGGATAGCGCTTTGCAACCTCGACCATCACCTGCGGCAGGGCGAATTCGATCATCGAGCCTATGCCGATGATCCTGACGCCTCCTCTTATGTCGCCGGCCTGACAGGCAATCTCGTCGACGACACGTTGATAGCCGCCCAACGTATCGCGAGCGTGCTGCAGCATCAGCTCGCCGGCCGCTGTGGGCCGGACGCCCTTCACCGTCCGCTCAAAGAGGCTCACTCCAAGATCGCGCTCGATGTTCAGGATCTGGCGGTTGACCGCGGATGACGCGACATTCAGCGCATCCGCGGCGCGCCTGATGGAGCCGAATTCGGCGACCTTGATCAGATATCGAAGCGAGGATGCATGCATCGGCAGCCCGGTTCCGGCACCGAAGCGATGCCTGGATTAGATTGCGTCCCTCATCTTGTGCGCAGATTTCGCGCAGGTCAAGGAGCCGCCCAGCCGCAACGGCCTCAGCCAGGGGAGAGCAGCAGTCGCCAAGAAAACGTGCCGCGCCACTCTCCCACGATGCTTCTCACCCCGGGCTGCGGCGCGCTTGTGGGCCGACCGGCAAAGGCGTCCAACGCGCGGTTTTTCATTCTGCGGAACTGCCGCGTAGCTCTCGCCGGGCGCCGGTCCCGTTCAGGATCGGGCGCGCCACGCTCCGCCGGCTATTCGCTCAGGAAAGGCGATCGGCCGTGATCGCCCCGTCATATCCCGTCGGGGCCGGCGGTCTAATCGACAGTGTCGTCGGCGCGCACCGCGGACGCAGGCGCGGCGAGCGACCATCGCAGCTCGCCACGCTTGCGGCTGTACTGGACCGAGCCGTTCAGCGCCTGCGGCGCCACCCGGTGGAGGACGACCGAGCCGAAGCCGCGCACCTTGTCGCCATCCGCAGGGGCTTCGGCGATTGCACCCGCCGCCTCATCCCAGCGAAGCTCAAAGCTCTCTTCGGCGCCCTCGCCCGAAAGCATCCACGATATCGAAACGGTGCCGCGATGGGCAAATGCGCCGTATTTCGACGAATTGGTGCCTAGCTCGTGAAAGGCCATGCCGAGCGCCTGCACCGCAACGGGGCGCAGGACCACCTCCGGCCCGGAGATGCTCGTCTGGCCGGCGTGGCCGAAGGGGGTGAGTTGCTGCTCGACGAGCTGGCGCAGGCTGCCGCCCTTCCATTCCGATGTCACCAGCAGGTCATGCGAGGAGGCGAGCGCGGTGACGCGCTCGCGGATGCGTCGCTCGAACTCCTTCGGGTCCGAAGTGTGCTTGCCCGTTTCCCGGATCATGGACAGGATCACGGCGAACTGGTTCTTGACCCTGTGATTGACCTCGCGCAGCAGGAGCTTGATGCGCCTTTCGCTCGCCTTGGCCTCGGTGATGTCGCGCGCGATCTTCGAAGCGCCGACGATCTGGCCGGCGCGGTTGCGGATCGGCGAGATGGTGAGCGAGACGAAGATGTTCCTGCCGTCCTTGCGGCGGCGTATCGTCTCGAACGGCGGCACGCTCTGGCCGCTCTTTATCCGCGCGATGATTTCGTCTTCCTCGCTGCGCAGCCGTTCCGGAATCAGCATGAGAATGGACCGGCCGATCGCCTCCTCCGCCGTGTAGCCGAACAGCCGTTCGGCGGCCGCGTTCCAGGTCCTGATGACGCTGTTCAGGTCCTTGCTGATGATGGCGTCGAAGGATGAATCGACGATCGCGGCAAGCCGCGCGTCGGCGTCCGCGTCGTCAACCTCCCTGGCAAGGATACCTTCGTTCATTTCGGGCCGGTAACAGCGACTCCTGGAAGCCGCATTAAAATTTGACGTGCGAGCTCCTCCAGACTGGAGGATTTTGCATCCCGAGTCACGCCCCCTTGATAGGTCCAGCCGCCGATGCGGATGGCTTTTGCGCCGATCCGCGCTACCATTGGTCGTACGCGGCACAGGAGACGGCGATGGCAGACGAAGACAAGATCAAGCAGCGCGCCCATCAGATCTGGGAGGCGGAAGGTCGACCGCATGGGCGCGATCGCGAGCATTGGGAGCAGGCGGCGCGCGAGATCGCCGCGGAAAGCAAGGCGAAGTCGAAGAAGACGGCAGCGGGCGGCGGCAAGGCGAAAACCGCCGCGGAGACATATCGGGAGTCGCGCGACAGCCCAGGCGCTGCCGGCGAGACCATTCCCGCTCCGCGCAGGAAATCCAGGTCCAAGCAGGCGTAGCGGAGCGCGCGGGCTACTCGCGGTCGAGCAATTCCGTGGAGGCGATGCGTATGCCGAAGCCTTCCAGCCCGACATAGTGGCGTTCGCGCGAGGCGATCAGGCGGATCGAGGAGATGCCGAGATCCTTCAGGATCTGCGCGCCGAGCCCGATCTCGCGCCATTCGCTTTCCCGGCGCAGCGCCTCGGCATGCGCCTCCTCGCCGGAGGCCGGCCGGCTGCGCGCGCTATGCGCCACGCCGACGGAGCCTTCGCGCAGGTAGACCACGACGCCGCGGCCGGCTTTTCCCATGGAGTGCATCAGGTCGGTCAGACCGTGCCCGGTGCCGAAGACATCGGTCACGACGTCCTCCTTGTGCAGCCTGACGGGAACCTCTTCGCCGTCGCGGATATCGCCGAAGACGATGGCCAGATGGTGCATGACATCCCACGGCAGGCGGTAGACGAAAGCCTTTGCCTTGCCGCCCGGCGTTTCGATGTCCGTGCAGGCGACGCGCTCCACCAGCGTCTCCTGGCGCTGGCGGTAGGCGATCAGGTCGGCGACAGACACCTGCTTCAGCCCGTGCTCCTTCGCGAAGGCTGCGACTTCCGGTCCGCGCTTCACCGTGCCGTCGTCGTTGACCAGTTCCGAGATCACCCCGACTTCCGGCAGGCCGGCGAGACGGCAGAGATCGACCGCCGCCTCGGTATGGCCCGAGCGCATCAGGACGCCGCCTTCGCGCGCGACGAGCGGAAAGATGTGGCCCGGCCGGACGAAATCGGCGGCCCCGGCATTGCGGTTGGCGAGATTGCGGACGGTCAGCGTGCGGTCGTCGGCGGAAATGCCGGTCGTGGTGCCGTGCTTGAAATCGACCGAGATGGTGAACGCGGTCGCGTGCGGCGCATCGTTCTCGGCGACCATTGGCGCGAGGTTCAGCCGGCGCGCGTCCTCCCGCGTCATCGGGGCGCAGACGATGCCGGAGGTGTGGCGCACCATGAAGGCCATCTTCTCCGGCGTGCAATGCACCGCCGCGACGATCAAATCGCCTTCGTTCTCGCGGCCGTCATCGTCCATGACGACGACCATCTCGCCCCGCTCGAAGGCGCGGATGGCATCGGCGACGTGTTTCTGGTCGTAGGGCATATGGCTCGCTTCGCTCGCTGATCGGCAGTGGGCAGTCGGCAATCGGCAATAGGTCAATTGGGAATAATGCGAAAGGGGCACTCGCTGACGCAGCTTCGAGGTCAATGCTCCGATTGCCGACTGCCGATTGCCGATTGCCGCCTACCTTTTCCCCACCTGTCCCCGATGCCTCAGATAATGATCCGCGATCGCGCAGGCCACCATCGCCTCGCCGATCGGCACCGCGCGGATGCCGACGCAGGGGTCGTGGCGGCCCTTGGTCATGACCTCGATCTCGTTGCCGTCGGCGTCGATGGAGCGGCGCGGGGTCAGGATGGAGGAGGTCGGCTTGACGGCGAAGCGCGCGACGACCGGCTCACCGGTCGAGATGCCGCCCAGAATGCCGCCGGCATGGTTCGACAGGAAGCGCGGCCGGCCCTCGTTGCCCATGCGCATCTCGTCGGCGTTCTGTTCGCCGGTGAAGCGCGCGGCCTGCAAGCCGGCGCCGATCTCGACGCCCTTCACGGCATTGATCGACATGAGGTTGGCGGCAATGTCCTGGTCGAGCTTGCCATAGATGGGAGCGCCGAGGCCCGGCGGCACGTTCTCCGCTACGATCTCGATCAGGGCGCCGACCGAGGAGCCGACCTTGCGGATGCCGTCAAGATAATCGGTGAAAACGGGCACCGATTTCGGGTCCGGCGTGAAGAAGGGGTTGTCGGCTGAACCGACGAAGTCCCAGTCCCAATTGGCACGGTCGATTTCCTTTTCGCCCATGGCGACGAGCGCGCCGCGCACGACCATGCCGGGCACGACCCGGCGTGCGATGGCCCCGGCCGCGACGCGCGCCGCCGTCTCCCGCGCCGAGGAGCGGCCGCCGCCGCGATAGTCGCGGATGCCGTATTTCACGTCATAGGCATAGTCGGCATGGCCCGGCCTGTACTGGCGGGCAATGGCGCTGTAGTCCTTGGAGCGCTGGTCCACATTCTCGATCATCATGGAGATCGGCGTGCCGGTCGTGACCAGGGTCACGCCGTCCCCGTCGGGCAAGACGCCGGAGAGTATCTTCACCTCGTCCGGCTCGCGGCGCTGGGTGACGAAGCGCGACTGGCCGGGCCTGCGGCGGTCGAGCTCGTCCTGCACGTCCTTCAGCGTGAAGCGGATGCCGGGCGGGCAGCCGTCGATCACGCAACCGAGCGCCGGGCCGTGGCTTTCGCCCCAGGTCGTCACACGGAACAGATGGCCGAACGTGTTGTGCGACATCGTTACCCCTCGACCGCCGACAGGGCAGCCGGCGCTGCTCTACCCGCGTTTTCCGCAAGGGTCAAACAGGCGAAACTATTGATGTGCGTTCCCGCCGGACGCTTCACTTTCGACACAATCCGGATATCTCTCGTCCACGGGCGATTGGCGCATCATCGAGAAGGACAAGAACAGATGGGGGAAAAGAAGATGCGAGTCATTCCCGCCGCACTGGCGGCGCTCCTGATGCTGTCGGGCTACGCGCTCGCGGCGGAAGCCGAAGGCCACATCAAGAAGGTCGACCGCGACAAGATGATCATCACGCTCGACGACGGCAAATCCTACAAGCTGCCCGGCGAGACCGACATGGACGCCATCAAGGAAGGCATGGACGTGATCCTCGCCTATGACAAGGTCGACGGCCAGAACCTCGTCACGGACATGCAGACGTCGGAGTAGGGTTTTCCGAAGCCGTCATCCCGGAAACTGAGCGGAGCGCAGCGACGCGAAGTTGTCCGGGATCAATTCCGTAACATCGCCGCCGCTGCAATGAGAACGATGAGCGAGCTGCTCTGGGCCGCCGGTTCGCTGGGACGCCACGGAATGTTGGGGTGGACGGCCCCCGACGGCATCGCAATGTGCCAGAATGAGGTCGTTGAGATCTCAAGCAAGGGAGACCGTCCGTGGAGAAGATTATTCGCATTGGGCTGGATACGTCAAAGAGCGTTTTCCATTGCACGGGGTGAACGGGGCGGAAGAGGCGGTTCTGCTGAAGAAGCTGCGGCGCGGACAGGTGCTTGCCTTCTTCGCCGGCCTTTCGCCGCTGAAGGTGGGCATGGAAGCTTGCGGCGCGGCGCATCACTGGGCGCGCGA
>JBQCFH010000068.1:0-8636 GCA_051959385.1 Rhizobiaceae bacterium
TGCGATCTGGCGGAAGTCATCGGCACGGCGATCGCGCTGAACCTGCTCTTCGGCATCCCGCTGATCGCGGGCGCGCTGATCACCGCGCTCGACGCTTTCCTGGTTCTTCTCCTGATGAACAAGGGTTTCCGCTATCTGGAAGCCTTCGTCGTGGCGCTTCTCTTCGTGATCGCGCTCTGTTTCGGCATCCAGGTGATCGCCGCCCAGCCGGTGGCCGGGGAACTGTTCCGCGGCTTCCTGCCGTCAGCCGAGATCGTGCGGCATCCCGAGATGCTCTACATTGCCATCGGCATCATCGGCGCCACGGTCATGCCGCACAATCTCTACCTGCACTCCGCGATCGTGCAGACGCGCGCCTATGAGAGGACGCCGGCCGGGCGCCGGGAGGCGGTCAAGTTCGCGACGATCGATTCCACCGTCGCGCTGATGCTCGCTCTGTTCGTCAACGCGGCGATCCTCGTCGTGGCGGCCGCTACTTTTCACACGAGTGGCCACCACGAAGTGGAGGAGATCGGCCAGGCGTTCCAGCTTTTGTCGCCGCTCCTCGGATTGGGCATCGCCTCGACGCTCTTCGCCGTCGCGCTGCTTGCATCGGGCCTGAATTCGACGGTCACCGCGACGCTCGCCGGACAGATCGTCATGGAAGGATTTCTCCGGCTCAGAATGCCGCTATGGGCGCGAAGGCTCGTGACCCGCGGCATCGCGATCGTGCCGGTGATCGTCGTCACCGCGTTCTACGGCGAAAGCGGGACCGCGAAGCTTCTGGTGCTCAGCCAGGTGATTCTCTCCATGCAGTTGCCATTCGCCGTGGTGCCGCTGGTCCAGTTCGTTTCCAACCGGGGCCAGATGCGGGAACTCGCGATCCCCAGAAAAATCGCGTGGCTCGCATGGGCCATCGCGGCGGTCATCATCGCGCTCAACGCAAAGCTTCTTTTCGATACGTTCGCCGCGATTTGAGGGTGCCCGGAGGGCGCTTTTCGCCTCTGCCGAGGCGAACGATCAATCACGCGAACGTTTCGGAATCACGCAAGAGTTGATGGACATTACCAAAACTTCACTTCAGTTCCGCGCCGCCTAACTTATGTGACAATTGGATGACAGCCACATCGCGGCTGTATGAACGCCGTGGCTCGCTGCGTGGAGAGATACGTTGACGGGGTCGCCTTCCACTCACCTTGATTCGCAACCTCCGGCTCCCGCAAACGGGCCGGATTCGGCTTCGCGCTGGCCTTTCCTGAGGACGGCGGGCTCGGCGCTCGTGACCGTGCTGCTCGCCGCCCTGCTGGTCTTCGTGGTCGAACTGATCGTACGCGGCTCATGGTCGGAGACCGTGCAGTTCTTCTCCACAATCGACATGCCCGGCTGGTCGACTGTCCTGCTCTTCACTCTACTTCTGATTGCGCTCGACGCGATTCTCGGTCGCGCCCACCAGGCGCTGCTCATCGTCGGGCCCATCGTTCTGGCAATGGCCTTCATCAGCCACGAGAAGGCGCGATATCTCGGCGATCCGCTCTATCCGGTCGACTTCCTCTATGCGCGGCAGATCGTTGATCTCCTGCCGCTGCTTGCGCGCGACCGCCCGTGGATGATGGCGGCCGTGGTCATCGGGACGATCGCAGGTCTCGCGCTCTTCGTCTCGGCGCTGGTGCTGTGGCGGCGGCGGAAGGTGCGGCTCACCTGGCGCGGGCGCGTCCTTCGCCTGGCGGTGGCGCTGCCGCTTCTGGCCTCCTTCGCCTCGATCATGGACTATTCGACCTTCTCGTGGGTTCGCGACCGGCTCCAGATCGTTCCCATGATGTGGGACCAGAAGGAGAACTATTCGCATAACGGCTTTGCCGCCGCTTTCATCCTCAACGTGCCGATGGCCGACGTCGCCAAGCCCAAGGGCTATTCGAAGAAGGCGGTCGAGAGCATTGCCACCGACGCGACGATATCCGTGCCGCCGGACGCGGCCGACATCATCATTGTCATGAACGAATCGTTCTGGGACGCCACGCGGCTGCCGAACACGAAGATCACGCCCGATCCGATTCCGACGGTGCGCGCCAACCGCTCCGGCTACATGTTCTCGCCGGAGTTCGGCGGCACCACCGCGAATATCGAATTCGAGGCGCTCACCGGATTTTCGAACGCTTTCCTGCCTTACGGCAGCATTCCCTACCAGCAATATATGCGCCGGCCGATGCCGTCGCTCGCCTCCTTCCTGGGTTCGCAAGGCTATGTGACGCGCGCATTGCATCCCTATGCCAAATGGTTCTGGAACCGGGGCACCACGTACAAGGATTTCGGCTTCGACGAGTTCATGTCGGAAGAGAACCTGCCGCCGCTCGCCAGCCGCGGGCCGCTGGTCTCCGACAAGGCCTTCTTCAACGAGATCATGCGCGAGGCGGACCAGCAGACGCGGCCGTTCTTCTTCTTCGCCGTGACGCTGCAGAACCACGGGCCCTATGAGCCGTTCCGCTACACGGACCCGACGCTACAGGTCGAAACGAGCGCGAGCGATACCTCCAAGCAGTCGATCCTCAGCTATGCCGAAGGCACGGCCGACGGCGACAAGGCGCTGGCCAGCCTGATGGACTGGGCCAAGCACCGCAAGCGGCATACGATCCTGGTCATGTTCGGCGACCATCTGCCGCCGCTGGGGCCGGCCTATGTCGAGACCGGCTTCCTCAAGGACAATGTCGCGCCGCGCAGCGGTCCGCTCGACAAGATGAAGATGGACCACGAGACGCCGCTGGTGATATGGTCGAACCGCTCGGGGCCGCTCCGCGACGTCGGCACCATCAGCCCCTCGCTCATCCCGCTCTATGTGCTGAAGCTCGCCGGCATCTCGCATCCCTATTATACCGGCTTCCTGAGCCAGGTGAGGGACCGCTATCCGGTCGTGTACCGGCAGATGCTCATCAGTGCGGACGGGCAGGCGGTCAATGACTGGACGAAAAAGGAAGCCGCGGATCCGATCCTGCGCGATTTCCGCTATATCCAGTACGACGAGATGTTCGGCAAGGAATACGCCTCGCCGAAATTCTTCCCAGCGATGCAAGCGTCAAAGCCGGCAAGCTAGATCAGCACTATCGGAACCGGGTAATTTTCATGCGCCGGCCGGGCCGCCGGCGCAGCAGCGTTGTGATTTTCCCATGGTTGGCGATGCTTCCTGTCGCCGCTGCCGAGACATGCGATTTCGTTTGACGCGGTGAAAAAGGGGCGAAACACTATAGGCTCCATCGAGAGTCCGCCGGACGAGCGCGGGACCGGAAGGAGATGGCAGATGACGCTGCATCAAGTTGCGCTCGACGACAAATACGATCTCTCCAAGGAGCGCATCTTCATCTCCGGCGCGCAGGCGATCGTGCGCATGCTCATCATGCAGCGGGAGCGCGACCGGCGCGCCGGCCTGAACACGGCGGGCTTCATCTCCGGCTATCGCGGCTCGCCGCTCGGCGGCCTCGACCAGCAGCTCTGGAAGGCGAAGAAGCAGCTCTCGGCTTCCGACATCGTGTTCCAGCCCGGCCTCAACGAGGAACTGGCGGCGACGGCCGCGTGGGGATCGCAGCAGGCGGAACTGCTCGGTGAAGGCAAATATGACGGGGTCTTCGCGCTCTGGTACGGCAAGGGCCCGGGCGTGGACCGCTCCGGCGACGTGTTCCGGCACGCCAACCTTGCCGGAAGTTCGCCGCACGGCGGCGTGCTGGCGCTGATGGGCGACGACCATACCGCCGAATCATCCACCACGGCGCACGCCTCGGAATTCGCGTTCGTGGACGCCATGGTTCCGATCTTCAACCCTGCCGGTGTGCAGGAGCTGATCGATTACGGCATCTATGGATATGCGCTGTCGCGTTTTGCCGGCACCTGGGCGGCGATGAAGTGCGTCAAGGACAATATCGAATCGACCGCGTCGGTCGATGTCTCGCTCGACCGGCTCGACATCCGCCTGCCCGAAATCGAGATGCCGCGCGGCGGGCTCAATATCCGCCACGAGATCGACATGCTCGGCCAGGAGGCGCGGCTGCACGAGCACAAGCGCGCCGCCGCAGCAGCCTTTATCCGCGCGAATGGCCTGAACCGCACCGTCTATGCCGGCGGAAAGAATCCGAAGCTCGGCATCATCACCGTCGGAAAAAGCTATCTCGACGTCCGCCAGGCGCTCGACGACATCGGCATCGACGAGGCGCGCGCCAACGAGCTCGGCATTCGCCTGTTCAAGGTGGGCTGCCCGTGGCCGCTTGATTTCGAGCATATCAGCGATTTCGCCAAGGGCCTCGAGACGGTGATCGTGGTGGAAGAGAAGCGGTCGCTGATCGAGGTGCAACTGCGCGAGAGCCTCTATGGCACCGCCATGCAGCCGGTCATCGTCGGCAAGAGGAACGAGCGCGGCGATTGGCTCTTCCCGGCCAAGGGTGCGCTCGACCCGAACGAGATCGCGATCGCCATCGGCGAGCGGGTGCTCAAGGTCATCGGGCCTTCCGAAGAGGTCGCGGCACGCGTCGACCGGATGCGGCAGTTCCAGGCGATGCTTGCGGACGCGAAAGACGTGGCGACGCGCACGCCCTATTTCTGCTCGGGCTGTCCGCACAATTCCTCGACCAAGGTGCCCGAAGGATCGCTCGCCTCGGCCGGCATCGGCTGCCATTTCATGTCGCTCTGGATGGATCGCTCGACCGTCGGCTTCACCGCGATGGGCGGGGAGGGCGCGCAATGGATCGGGCAGGCGCCCTTCTCCAGGCGCAAGCACATCTTCCAGAACCTCGGCGACGGCACCTATAACCATTCGGGCCTGCTCGCGCTTCGCTTCGCGCTCGCTTCGGATGCCAACGTCACCTACAAGATCCTATATAACGACGCCGTCGCCATGACCGGCGGGCAGCCGCACGAAGGCAACCTTTCGGTGGATGCCATTGCCCGGCAGGTTCGCGCCGAGGGCGTCGAGCGCATTGCCATCGTCACGGACGAGCCGGGGAAATATGCTGGTCGGGCCGATTTCCCTGCTGGCGCGACCATCCATCACCGGGACGACCTCGACGCCGTGCAGCGCGAATTGCGCGAAGTGCCGGGCGTTTCGGTGCTGCTCTACGACCAGACCTGCGCCGCCGAGAAGCGACGCCGGCGCAAGCGCGGTACGTTTCCCGATCCGGACAAGCGCGTCATTATCAACGAACTCGTCTGCGAGGGCTGCGGCGATTGCGGCGTCGCCTCCAACTGCGTCTCCGTGCAGCCGCTCGAGACCGAATTCGGCCGCAAGCGGCGCATCGACCAATCGAGCTGCAACAAGGATTTCTCCTGCGTCAACGGCTTCTGCCCCTCCTTCGTGACGGTGCACGGCGCGCGCATCCGCAAGGCGGAGGGCGCCGCCGGCAAGATCGACCCGCTCGAAGGCGTGCCGGCGCCACAACTCGCCACGCTCGAGGAGGGATGGTCGGCGATCATCGACGGCATCGGCGGGTGGGGCGTCGTCACGGTCGGCGCGATCCTCGGCATGGCCGCGCATCTGGAGGACAAGGGCTGCGGCATGATCGACATGGCCGGGCTCGCGCAGAAGGGCGGCGCCGTCTACAGCCATATCCGGGTCGCGAAATCGCCGGCCGATATCCATGCGATCCGCGTTTCCGCCGGCAAGGCGGACCTGATCCTCGGCTGCGACCTCGTCGTGTCCGGCGCAAAGAAGGTGCTTGCCGCCGCGCGCGAGGGCCACACGATCTTCGTCGCCAATACGGCGGAGGTCATGCCCGGCGATTTCGCCCGCTCGACCGATTTCTCGCTGCCGACCGAGCGGCTCAAGAAGGCGATCTGGACGGCGGCGGGCGAGGAGAACGCGCACTTCTTCGACGCGACGCGGACGGCGACGGTGCTTTTCGGCAATTCGCTCGGGGCGAACATGTTCATGCTTGGCTTCGCATACCAGCATGGCGGCCTGCCCGTTTCCGCCGAAGCGGTGGAGCGCGCGATCGAGTTGAACGGGCAGGCGGTGGCGATGAACGTCGCGGCCTTCCGCTGGGGCCGGCGCGCCGCCCACGACCCGGAATTCGTCCGCGCCATGGTGGAGAAGGCGCGCGGCAAGGCATCGGACCGCGAATTCGCGCATGGTCTCGACGAGATCATCGAAAAACGCGCCGCCTTCCTCGCCGCCTATCAGGACGAGGCCTATGCGGAGCGGTATCGCCGGCGCGTGGCTCTCATACGCGCCGCCGAGGAGAAGGCGGCGCCGGGTTCGACGGCTGTGAGCGAGGCTGTCGCGCGCAATCTCTTCAAGCTGATGGCGATCAAGGACGAATACGAGGTCGCAAGGCTCTATACGGACGGCTCCTTCGGGAAGCAGCTTGCCGCCGAGTTCGAACATTATGACCGGCTCGAATTCCATCTGGCGCCGCCCATCCTCAACCGGCGCGGATCGGACGGCCGGCTGCGCAAGTCGAATTTCGGCCCGTGGATGATGAAGGCGTTCGGCGTCCTCGCGGCGATGAAAGGGCTGCGCGGGACGCCATTCGACGTCTTCGGCTATTCGGAGGAAAGGCGCATGGAAAGGCGGCTGCTCTCCGACTACGAGAGCGATCTCGACCGCATCGCCGAGACGCTTTCGCCCGAACGCATCGAGGCGGCGGCGGCGCTCGCCTCGGTGCCGTCGCTGATCCGCGGCTTCGGCCATGTGAAGGCCGCCAATGCGGCCAAGGCAGCGGGCGAGCGCGAGCGTCTCACGGCCCGCCTGAGCGAGCACCCGGAAGCGCCGAAGACGCTGCAAGCGGCGGAATGATAACGGTTTTCGGGCTCCTGTCCCGCCGGCTGCGAATAAGCGTTTATTAATCGGGGTGTGCCATTATCTGCCGTCAGCCGGCGGATTCTGATCAATGAAGAGAACAAATCCGGGTAACGTTCCCGCCGATGTTTACATCCAGTTTGTTCGCTCGTTGTTCAACAGCGTCCATACTGTACTTGTGGGCGCATGCATCCATGCGTTTCTGGCATTTCTAGCTTTCTGGAAGAGCGGCTATCCCATTTATGCCGAGATGGCGGCGCTGCTGTTCATCGTAGGCGTATGGCGCTACACCGGCATGCTGAAGGTGCATCGCTCCAGCCGTGTCTTCGATCAAGACGAAGCACGGAAATGCGAGCGCGACTATATAGTCAGAGGGACGGCCCAGGCGCTCACCCTCGGATTCTTCTGCTTCATCGCATTCTTTCTCGCTAAGGACCATTTCGCCGAGATCGTGGCGCTGTGCCTGACGTTCGGATCGATCGTCACCGTGGCCGGGCGCAACTATGGCTCTCCCCGGATGGTCGCGATTTTCGGCGCGTGCTTCCTGGTCCCCTTCGGCACCGGGCTTATCCTGCGGGGAGACATCGCGCACGTCCTGCTCGGCATCATGATCGTTCCCTATTTCCTGATCATCCGAGGCACGGCGGACCAGATCCGGGAGGTGCTCTTTTCCGCTGTCATCGGGCACAAGACGGCCGGGCAACTGGCGCAGCGGTTCGATCGGGCGCTCAACACGATGCCGCACGGGCTGGTGATGCTCAGTCCGGAAGGGAAGATCGTGGTGGCGAATGCCGAGGCGGCGCATCTGACGCTGTTTTCGTGCCCGGAGAAGCTGCTCGGGCGCACGCTGAAATCACTCCTGGCGCGCGGGGTGGCGGCGGGTCTCCTCAGCAAAAAGGACCTGCAGTTCGCGGCCAACCAGTTGACGGGCGCCTTGCATGACGGGCGCGACCGCAAGCTGCTGCTCAGCTTCAAGAACGGCCGGCATTTCGAGTTTTCCACCCGCGAGGGACGCGACGAACTCGGCGTCGTCACCTTCGAGGACGTCACCGCACGCGTCGAAGCGGAGGAGCGGGTCCGTTTCATGGCCCGCTACGACAATCTGACCGGCCTCTCCAACAGGGCCTATTTCCATGAGCAGGTCATGGAGATCATGGCGAGCGGCGACCGCGAGCGACTGTGCGCGCTCGCCGTTTTCGATCTGGACGACTTCAAGAGCGTCAACGACACGCTGGGCCATCCCGTCGGGGACGGCCTCATCTACGCCGTTGCGGAACGGCTCGGCGTGTTTGCCGACGAAAATGTCCGGATCAGCCGGTTCGGCGGCGATGAGTTCATGGTGTTCTTCGACCGCATCGAGGACGAGGCCTCCTTCCGGCGAAAGCTCGACACGATCTTCGAAGGGCTCCGCGGCGAGGTCGATGTCGCCGGACATTGCCTGCGCATCCAGTGCAGCGCCGGCGCGGTGCTCAACATGGTCGGCGATACCGATGTCGACGGAATGATCGTGAAGGCCGACCTGGCGCTCTACAAGGCCAAGGACCACGGCAAGAACGGCTGGCGGCTGTTCGAGGCGGCGATGGATGCGGCCTTCCGCAATCGGCAGCTGATGAAGGCGGAGTTGCGCAGCGCCGTCGAGGCGCGGGACCTCAGGGTCGTCTATCAGCCGATCGTGGCCATGAACACGATGCGCATCGCAAGCTGCGAGGCGCTATGCCGCTGGGACCATGCGCAACTCGGCCCCATCTCGCCCTCGGTCTTCATCCCGCTCGCCGAGGAGATGGGCATCATCTCCGAAATATCGACCTTCATGCTGGAGGCGGCCTGCGCGGAATGCGCGAAATGGCCCGAGCCGATAACGGTCTGCATCAATCTTTCGGCCAAG
>JBQCFH010000069.1:0-9776 GCA_051959385.1 Rhizobiaceae bacterium
CGCGTCGGCCTTCGACCCCGACGGCTACAAGCGCGCCGCCAACGACATGGTGTCGGAGGCTGGGGTCAACCTTCGCCTGCATTCCTGGTTCTCCAAGCCCATCGTCGAGGACGGCACGATCAAGGGCGTCATCTGCGAGACGAAAAGCGGTAGGCAGGCCGTGCTCGGCAAGGTCGTCGTTGACGCCACCGGCGACCTTGACGTGGCCGCCGCGGCCGGTTCGCCGCATACGCTCGGATCGTTCATCGTCACCACCGTCTTCCGCCTCGGCGGCATCGATACGGACGAAGCCGAACGCTTCGAATACGAGGAGCCGGAAGCCTTCGCCGTGCTCGACCGCGAGGCCAAGCGCATCATGGGCGGTTCGTGGGAGCGCTGGTGGCTGAAGACCCCGCTGCCCGGCATCGTCTGGTGCAACTGCCCGCACATGGCCGGCTTCGACGGGCTGTCGGTCGAGCACCTGACCAATGCCGATTTCAAGGGGCGCGAGCGCATCGCCGAACTCGTCTCCTTCATCCGCGCCAAGATGCCTGGCTTCAGGAACGCCTTCGTCGTCGACGTGGCGCCACAGATCGGCGTGCGCCAGTCGCGCCTGCTCGAAGGCGAGTACGTGCTGACCAAGGAGGACGTGACGGCGCGCCGGCATTTCGAGGACAGCGTGGCGCGCGGCCGCGACTATTACTATCCCTACCGCACGCTGCTGCCCAAGGGCGTCTCGCAACTCCTCGTTGCCGGGCGGCACTATTCCTCGACCGCCGCCGCCCAGCGCATCTCGCGCGAGATCCCGCCCTGCATGGCGATGGGCGAGGCAACGGGCGTCGCGGCCGCACTTGCGCTCCAGGCCGGCGTCACGGTCGACAAGGTCGATGTGCGCAAGGTCCAGGATACGTTGCGCGCGCAGGGCGCCGATCCGGGCGACCGGCCCTCGGCCAACGCGACGCTGCAGATGGCTGCTGCGGAGTGAGATGGCAGCGGTTTTCTCTCTCCCGGAGAGGGCATTCGGATATGGAATTCGACCCCCTCTCCGTCTCGGCTTCGCCTCGACACCTCTCCCCCACTTCGTGAGGGAGAGGACGAGCCGGCCGGGCCGCTTGCACCCGTCCTCGCCCCCTTCAGGGGGAGAGGTGCCGAGCGAAGCGAGGCGGAGAGGGGGTGTGGATCAAGAAATTCGCCAGAGGGCGATTGGCTACTGAACATCGACTGGACAGGAACAGAAAATGTCATCCTCCGACACCCAGCCGCTCTCCGGCATCAAGGTCATCGACTTCACCCAGGTGATGCTTGGGCCGTGCTGCACGCAGGTGCTCGCCGATTACGGCGCCGACGTCATAAAGATCGAGCGGCCGGGCGCTGGCGACCTTTCCCGCAATTCCATCGCCGACGATCCGGACGGCCAGAACAATCCCGTCTTCCGCAGCCTGAACCGCAACAAACGCTCCATCGCGCTCGACATGCGCAAGGACGACGCGAAGCAGGTCATCTACGAACTGGTGAAGACCGCCGACGTCGTGGTCAACAATTTCCGCGCCGGCGTCATGGAGCGCATGGGCTTCGGCCACGAGAAGCTGTCGGAAATCAATCCGCGAATCATCTCGGCCTTCGGTTCGGGATTCGGCTCCAAGGGACCGCTGTCGCACAAGGGCGGACAGGACATCCTGGCGCAGGCGCTTTCGGGCGTGATGATGCGCAAGGCCGACCCGAGCCTGCCGCTGGCAATCTATTCCACCGCGCTGTGCGACTACACCGCCGGCATGCATCTGGTGCAGGCGATCCTGCTCGCGCTGCTGCAGCGCGAGAAGACCGGCCGCGGCCAGGCGGTATCGGTGTCGCTCTTCGAGTCCATGCTCGCCATGCAGATCCAGGAAGCGGCCATGTGGCTGCAGCGCCAGAAGGATCTGAACTGGGGCGCATTCCCGCTGACCGGCGTATTCGAGACGACGGACGGCGCCGTGGTGCTGGTAGGCGCCTTCAAGGCCAACCCGCTGCAGGACATCTGCAAGGCGCTCGACCTGCCGGATCTTTCGCAGGAGCCGCGCTTCGAGACTTTCGCCGACAAGGTCAAGAACAAGCCGGAGTTGCAGCGGCTCTTCCGCGAGCGCTTCGCGACGAACACGACCGAATACTGGCTTGGCCGGCTGGAGGAGCAGGACCTGCTCTGCGCGCCGGTGCTGACCCTGCCGCAGGCGCTCGAGCACGGCCAGACCAAGGTCAACGGCTCGATCATCGAACTCGACGGCGGCATACCCGTCCTCGGCTCGCCGCTCAACATGGATCCGAGCGCATTCAGGCTCAGGCATTCGCCGCCCGAACTCGGCGGTGACGGCCGCGCCGTGCTCGAGGAAGCCGGCTATTCGGACGGCGAGATCGAGCGCCTGATCGAAAGCGGCGCGCTTGTCGGCGAACGCCGCGGAGCGGCGGCATGAGCGTTCTCTTTTCCGTCGAGGACCACATCGCGCGCGTCACGATCGACCGTCCCGATGTGCTCAACGCAGTCGATCTCGCGACCCAGACCGAGCTGATCCGGATCTGGGAGGCGATCGAGAAGAACCGCGACGTGCGCGTCGTGGTGCTGACCGGGGCGGGTGACCGGGCCTTCTGCACTGGGGCCGATATGAAGGGCGGCTCGGGCATGAGCGGGCTGGAATACTGGGCCGCTCCCCGCCCCGGCGGCTTCGGCGGCATCGCGCTGCGCGAGACGCTGAATGTCCCTGTGATCGCCCGCGTCAACGGACACGCGCTCGGCGGCGGCATGGAGATGGTGCTCGGCTGCGACATCGTCATCGCCTCGGAGAAGGCTACCTTCGGCCTGCCGGAGCCGCGCGTCGGACGGCTGGCGCTCGACGGCGGCATCGCGCTGCTTGCCCGCCGCATCCCGCATGTCCACGCGATGGGCCTGCTCCTCACCGGCCGGCGCATCGGCGCGGCGGAGGCTTTCCGCCTCGGCCTCGTCAACGAGGTCGCAGCGCCCGATGCGCTCGACGAGGCGGTCGATCGCTGGGTGAAGGACATCCTCGCCTGCGCTCCCCTTTCGGTGCGGGCGGTGAAGGCCATGGTGCGGGCGGGCGAGAGGGTGAGCGCCACGGAGGCGCAGATGCTGCGCCTGCCGGAGCTGGTCGAGGCGCTCAAATCCGAGGACCAGAACGAGGGTGTCGCCGCCTTCCGCGAGAAGCGCGCCCCGAACTGGAAAGGTCGCTGAGGGCGAAGCCCATGGTCTATGTAATTGCCTCAACCTGCATCGACGTGAAGGACGGCGCCTGCCAGGACGTCTGCCCGGTGGAGTGCATCTACGAGGGCGGGCGGATGATGTACATCCAGCCCGAGGAATGTATCTCCTGCGGCCTTTGCCTTTCGGTCTGCCCGGTGGACGCGATCTGGTCGGAAGACGATTTGCCGCCGCACGAGCGGAAATTTCAGGGCATCAACGCGGAATTTTTCGGTCCAGGCGTAACGGGATGGGGCCAGCCGGGTGGCGCTTCGGCTCAATATCGGTCAGATAAGGACCATCCCGAAGTTGCGAGCCGAAAAGAGGAATTGATTACGCATGACGATTCATAAGAACTTCATCGCCGGCGAATGGCTGGCGGGCGGCGACGAGACGAAGAACATCAACCCGTCCAACACCGATGAGGTGATCGGCGTCTATGCGCGGGCTTCGCGCGAGGATGCCGAGACGGCGATCCAGGCCGCGCGCAAGGCGTTCCATGGCTGGGCGCGCTCGGGCATCCAGCAGCGCCACGACATATTGAAGAAGATCGGCGACGAGATCCTGGCCCGCAAGGACGAACTCGGCCTGCTTCTCGCCCGCGAGGAGGGCAAGACGCTGCCGGAAGCGACCGGCGAGGTCATCCGCGCCGGGCAGATATTCGACTTCTTCGCCGGCGAGGTTCTGCGGCTGTCCGGCGAGAAGATCGCCTCCACCCGCCCCGGCCTCGAGGTCGAGATAACGCGCGAGCCGGTCGGCGTCGTCGGCATCATCACGCCGTGGAATTTTCCGATCGCCATCCCCGCCTGGAAGATCGCGCCGGCGCTCGCCTACGGCAACACGGTCGTCTTCAAGCCGGCCGACCTGGTGCCCGGCTCGGCCTGGGCGCTGTCCGACATCATCGTGCGCGCCGGCCTGCCGGAGGGCGTGTTCAACCTCGTCATGGGTCGCGGTTCGGTGGTCGGCGAGGCGATGCTGAACTCGCCCGACATCGACGCCATCACCTTCACCGGCTCTGTCGCGACCGGCAGGAAGGTCGCAGCCGACTGCGTGGAGCACATGCGCAAGTTCCAGCTCGAGATGGGCGGCAAGAACCCGCTCGTCGTGCTCGACGACGCCGACATGAAGACGGCCGTGGAGGTCGCGGCGAACGGCGCCTTCTTCTCGACCGGCCAGCGCTGCACGGCCTCTTCGCGCCTCGTCGTCACCGAAGGCATCCACGACAAGTTCGTCTCGGCGCTGACGGAGCGGCTGAAGGGCCTCACCGTCGACGACGCGGTCAAGCAGGGCACTCATATCGGCCCTGTCGTCGATCAGTCGCAACTCGACCAGGACATCTCCTACATCGACATCGGCCAGAAGGAGGGCGCCAAGCTTGCCTGGGGCGGCGAACGGCTGAACCGCGAGAAGCCGGGCTTCTATCTGCAGCCGGCTCTCTTCGTCGACACCCAGCCCGACATGCGCATCAACCGCGAGGAGATTTTCGGGCCGGTCGCGAGCGTCCAGCGCGTCAAGGACTATGACGAGGCGCTGGCGGTCGCCAACGACACCAAATTCGGCCTGTCGTCCGGCATCTGCACGACCAGCCTGAAGCATGCCTCGCATTTCAAGCGCAATTCGGAAGCCGGCATGGTCATGGTCAACCTGCCGACGGCCGGCGTCGACTATCACGTGCCGTTCGGCGGCCGCAAAGGCTCCTCCTACGGGCCGCGCGAGCAGGGCCGCTACGCCGCGGAGTTCTACACATCGGTCAAGACGGCCTACACGCTGCCCTAGTGCGATCATAACACCCATGCCGATCTACCCCCTCTCCGTCTCGGCTTCGCCGCGACACCTCTCCCCCACTTCGTGAGGGAGAGGACGCGCCGGCCGCGCCGCTTGCACCCGTCCTCTACCCTTCAGGGGGAGAGGTGCCGAGCGAAGCGAGGCGGAGCGGGAGAATAGCTCGAGAGATTTTCGGAGATTCCATAGATGCCCACCCTTTCCGGCGTCATCGCCGCAGCCGCCACGCCCGTCCGGGAGGATCTTTCGATTGATCTCGACCATCTGGTCGAACATTGCCGCTGGCTGCTCGGCGACGGCGGCTGCGACGGCATCAACCTGCTCGGCACGACCGGGGAGGCGACGTCCTTC
Source organism: Rhizobiaceae bacterium (assembly GCA_051959385.1). Lineage (GTDB taxonomy): Bacteria > Pseudomonadota > Alphaproteobacteria > Rhizobiales > Rhizobiaceae > Mesorhizobium_L. Next base: position 5,336 of record JBQCFH010000069.1, read on the forward strand.
TCGACGGAACAGCGCATTGCCGCGATGCGCGCGGTGGCCAGGGCCGGCCTGCCGCTCGATCGGTTCATGGTCGGCACCGGAGCGGCGGCGCTGGCCGATGCCTGCGCCCTGACGGCGGAAGCCAAGGCGCTCGGCTTTGCCGGGGCGCTGCTCCTGCCGCCCTTTTACTACAAGGGCCTCGATGCCGAGGGGGTGGTCGCTTACGTCGAGGCTCTCATCGGCAAGGTCGGAGCGGAGGGGCTGAAGCTCTACCTCTATCATTTCCCGGCCAACTCCGCCGTGCCCTATACGCCCGAGATCGTCGCCCGGCTGCGCAACGCCCATCCCGAACAGCTGCTCGGTTTGAAAGACAGCTCCGGCGATCTCGACTATTCCGCCGGTCTGGCGCGCGACCTGCCCGGCTTCGCCGTATTCCCGAGCGCGGAGGCCTCGCTCGGCCGCGCCGCCGAGCTCGGCTTCGCCGGTTGTATCTCCGCCACCGCGAATGTCCCCGGGCCCTAGGCGCAGATCGCCTGGAGCGGCTCCGACGAAGGCGCGAAGAAAGAGGCGCTGGACAATGCGGTCGACATCCGCGCCACTATCGCGCGTTTCCCGCTGGTCGCCTCGATCAAGTCGGCGCTGGCGCTTTTGACCGGCCGCGACGGCTGGGCGCGCACCATGCCGCCGCTGACCGCTCTGACGGCGAAGCAGAGGGCCGAACTTGCCGAAGCGCTTTCGACCAGTGCGCTTGGCAAGGTCATCGACCTTTCCGGAAAGCGGCACGCCGTCGCCTGAGAAAGAAGCCGGCTCGGCCCTGCCGCTTAAGGTGGGTGAGCCGAACCGGCTGAATCGGCGTCGTCAGCTCGCGCGCCGGATCTTGCCGCGCGGCAGCGCCTTCAGCAGGGCGGCGGCGAGGGCGGATTTGAGCAGGGCGCCGACCAGGAAGGGCGTCACGCCCTTGACGATCGCGGCGCCGGCCCCGACGAAGAATGCGAGCCAGGCCGCGCCGAGCCCGAGACAGAGCAGGTTGGCGAGAAGCATGGAGGCGAAGGCAAGCGCAGCTCGGCCGCCGTTCCAGCCGCGCTCGGCAAGCCAGCCCGTCAGCGCGCCGCAAAGCGGAAAAGCGAAGAGATAACCGCCGGTCGGCCCCAGAATATGGGCGAGGCCGCCGGAGCCGCTCGCCAGCACGGGCATGCCGAGCGCGCCTTCGGCCAGCCAGGCAAGGATGGTGAGCGCACCGAGCCGCCAACCATAGAGCGCGCCGAGGAACGTCACGGCGAAAGTCTGCATGGTGACCGGCACGGGCACCATCGGCACCGACACATAAGAGGAGAGCGCGAGGAAGGCGGTGCCAAGGACGACCGCGCCGGCCTGCCAGGCCAGGTCCCTGTTGCGAAGGTCGAGCGGGCTGAAGGCGGGGCTGAGGCGGGCTGCTTCCGTCATGATTGAACCTTTTCGGCTGAAGAATCTGTTGGTGAGGTGATTCGAACGTCGGAAGGACTCTACAAAAGCCCCGCCCATGGCAAGGCCGCCGATGGCTCCTGCCAAGACGTTGTCAGCAGATGGTCACGTCCGGCCTATGGCGGCACCCGGACCTGGGCTAAGCGTTTGCTCCGCCCGTAGGCCTGTTCCGAGTGGCAAGCATGATCGCGCATTATCTCCCCCAGCTCCTGCTTGCATGGTCCATCCAGTGGATGGGCGTTCTGTCGCCCGGTCCGAGCGTGATGATGATCCTTTCCGTCGCGACCAGCCGCGGCCGCGCCCCGTCGCTGGTCACCGCGTTCGGCATCGCCTGCGGCTCCATAATCCTGGCGACGGCAACCGTCCTCGGCATCGCCTCGCTCTTCGCGCAAGTAGCGGAATGGATGACTGCCGTGCGGCTGATCGGCGCCGCTTACCTTCTGTGGCTGGCGTTCAAGGCTTTCCGCAATGCCGCTTTCGGCACGGAACTGGTGCTGAAGCGCGCGGCCGGGGAGGGCGCATGGCGATCGGCGCTGAACGGCTTTTTCCTGCAAATCTCCAACCCGAAAGCCATCTTCTTCTGGCTGGCCGTGGCGAGCGTCGGCGGCGTCGGCGACGCGCCGCTTCCCGTCGTGATTCTCTTCATCGCGGTGGCATTCCTGAACTCGTTCGCCGGCCATGGCGGCTATGCGCTCCTGTTGTCATCCGCCCCGATCCGGCGTTTCTACCTGCGCTTCCGCAACTGGGTGGAAGGCGCGCTGGGCTGCTTCTTCCTCTATGCGGGCTACCGGCTGGCGACGGCGAGAGGCTAGTCCGAAACAGGGCGTCCGGCGCTTGCGTCCCGCCCCATTCCATGGTCATCCTTCGCGCCGAAGAAATGCCGTCCACCAGACGCCAGGAGCTGGTCCGGACTGAAGGGAAGGAGCCGCCGCGCCATGCTCAAGGGAATAGATCCCATCCTCAACGCCGACGTACTCTATGCGCTGCGTTCGATGGGCCATGGCGATGATCTGATCATCGCCGACACCAATTTCCCTTCCGACTCGGTGGCGCGGCAGACGAGGCTTGGAAAACTGCTTCGGATCGACTGCGCTTCGGCGGGCAGGGTGGCCGAGGCGATCCTTTCGGTGATGCCGCTCGACAGTTTCGTCGAGCACCCGGCGCTCAGGATGGAGATCGTCGACGCGCCGGACGAGGTGCCGCCGGTCCAGGCCGAGGTGCAGCGGGCGATCGACGCCGCCGAAGGCAAGTCAATGCCGATGGGTTCGATCGAGCGCTTCGCCTTCTACGACCTCGCGAAGAAGGCCTATTGCGTGATCCAGACCGGCGAGCGGCGCTTCTACGGCTGCTTCGTCTTCAAGAAGGGCGTCATCGCGCCGGACGCCTGAGCTGAACATGGCAAAGAAAGGCGTCGCCATCCTCGGCATCTTCGTGGCCGATCTCGCCTTCCGCGCCGGGCGCATGCCAGGCATCGGCGAGACCATCACCGGGTCCGGCTTGAAGCTCGGCCCAGGAGGCAAGGGTTCGAACCAGTCGGTCGCTGCCGCACGCGCCGGAGCGGCGGTTACCTTCATCTCTCGCCTCGGCAAGGACGATTTCGGCCGCATCGCCCTGTCGACGTGGAAGGCCGAAGGCATCACGGCGAGGGTTGCGGAGAGCGCGGATGAGCCGACCGGCGCGGCGTTCATCTATGTCAACGACAGGAATGGCGAGAACGCCATCATTGTGGTCCCGGGGGCGGCGGCCGGCATCGGCGAGGCGGATGTGGAGAAGGCGGCGGACGCGATCCGCGGAGCCGCCGTGTTCGTCACCCAGCTCGAGCAGCCGGTCGCGGCGGCAAAGCGGGGCCTCGAGATTGCGCGCGGAGCCGGCGTGACGACGATCTTCAACCCGGCGCCCGCCGAACCGGTCCCGGACGATATCTATCCGCTTTGCGATTTCGTCACGCCGAACGAACATGAGGCGGCGCTGCTCATCGGCGCACCCGTCCGGAACGTCGAGGAGGCGCGCCGCGCCGGCGAGGCCTTCCTCGCCAAGGGCGCGGGAGCGGCGCTGATCACGCTCGGCGAGAAGGGCGCGCTGCTGCACACGAGGGAGCGGTCGGTGCATGTCCCGGCATTCGATGCCGGACCGGTCGTCGAGACGGCCGGCGCGGGCGACGCTTTCAACGGCGCTTTCGCCGCGGCGCTGGCGAGAGGACTGGAGGCCGAGGAGGCGGTGCGCTTTGCATGCGCCGCTGCCGGCATTTCGGTTACGCGCCACGGCACCGCGCCGTCCATGCCGAGCCTTGCCGAGATCGAGGCGCTGCTTGGGAAGACGAAGGCTGGGTGAGGCACGTTTCGACCTTTCGCCACCACTCATCCAAACCTGTCTTTATGGCGCATCCCCTCTCCGCCTCGCTTCGCTCGGCACCTCTCCCCCTGAAGGGGGCGAGGACGGGCGGCCAGCTCGGCTCCCGTCCTCTCCCTCACGAAGTGTTCAGACCGGAGACATGGTGGACGGATGTTCGGAGACATCGTGGACACTTTCGACAGCGAATCAAGGAGGCTGTCGGATGCCGTTTCGCGAGGTTTCTCGGATGGACGAGTGCAGGGAGTTTGTGATGCTTGCGGAGCTGGAGGGGGTCAATTTCCGCGGCCTTTGCCGGCGGTTCGGGGTGAGCCCGATGACCGGCTACAAATGGCTGGAGCGCTGGCGGAGAGAGGGCGCGGCGGGGCTTCGGGAGCGGTCGCGGCGGCCGCTTACCTCGCCGTCGCGCAGCTGTGCGGCGGTGGAGGAGGCGGTGCTGGCGTTGCGAGCGGAGCATCCGGCCTGGGGTGGGCGCAAGCTTTCCCGGCGGCTCAAGGATCTTGGCCACGAAGCGGTTCCGGCGCCCTCCACGATCACGGCGATCCTCAAGCGGCACGGGGTCGAGATCGGCCGCTTCGGCGGCGGGCAAAGCGCCTTCACCCGCTTCGAGCGGGCGCGCCCGAACGAGCTTTGGCAGATGGACTTCAAGGGC
>JBQCFH010000070.1:0-5774 GCA_051959385.1 Rhizobiaceae bacterium
CAGGATCGGGTCGCCGCCATTGTCCGGCGCGAAGAAGGACGTGCCGAAATTACGGTCGGTCAGAAGCATGGTGATGGCGCCCGCCAGCACCGGCAGCGAGAGGAGCAGCAGGAAGGCCGTGACCAGCACCGCCCACGGGAACAGCGGCATCTTGTGCAGCGTCATGCCCGGGGCGCGCATGTTGAAGATGGTGGTGATGAAGTTGATGGCGCCGAGGATCGACGAGGCGCCCGCGATATGGATCGACAGGATCGTCAGGTCCATGGCCGGTCCCGGCTGCCCGATCGTCGAGAAGGGCGGATAGAGCGTCCAGCCGCCGCCCGGGCCCCATGCGCCCGCCGCGCTCGGCATGAACATCGCGAGGAGCAGGAGCAGGAAGGCCGGCACGAGCAGCCAGAAGGAAATGTTGTTCATGCGCGGGAAGGCCATGTCCGGCGCGCCGATCATGATCGGCACCATCCAGTTGCCGAAGCCGCCGATCATCGCCGGCATGATCATGAAGAAGATCATGATGAGCGCGTGCACGGAGGTGAACATGTTGTACATGCTCTTGCCCGCGTCGATGGCGGCGCCGCCGCTGACGCCGTAGACCATCGAAGCCAGGCCCGGGAAAATCTGGATGCCCGGCTCCATCAGCTCGGCGCGCATCATGATCGAAAGGAACGCACCGATGCAGCCGGCGCATATCGCGAAGATCAGATAGAGGGTGCCGATATCCTTGTGGTTGGTCGAATAGACCCAGCGCACCCAGCCATGCGGCCGATGGTCGTCATGAACTTCTTGTACTGCCACCATTTTCCCGCTCCGTCCTGTTCCTTATGCTAGCCGCGCTCAATCGGCGGCGGCAACGTTCGTATTGTTGTGATCGACCTCGGCCATCAACGCCTTGTTGGCGCCTTCGAGGTCGTTCTTCGCGGTCTTGAACCAGTTGTCGAACTGGTCCTGCGACACGACGCGGATCGCGATCGGCATGAAGGCATGGTCCTGGCCGCACAGTTCCGAGCACTGGCCGTAGAAGATGCCTTCCTTCTCCGCCTTGAACCAGGTCTCGTTGATGCGGCCGGGCACGGCGTCGACCTTGATGCCGAAAGGCGGCATCGCGAAGGAATGGATGACGTCGGCGCCGGTGACCAATACGCGGACCATCGTATTCACCGGAACCACCAATTCGTGATTGACCGTCAGAAGGCGAGGATATTCAGCGAGATTTTGCTTGCCGAGCTTGGCGCGGTCGGCGTCGGCGAGGATCGACGAGTTGAAGGAAAGCGGCTCCTTGGTCTCGTATTCGTAATCCCAGTTCCACTGGTTGCCGGTGGCCTTGACCGTCAGCTTCGGCTCTTCCTTCGGATTGTACTGCGCGGTCAGCAACTGGAACGACGGCACCGCGATGAAGAGCAGCACCACCACCGGCAGCACGGTCCAGATGACCTCGATCAACGTGTTGTGCGTCGTCTGCGACGGCACCGGATTGCGCTTGGCGCTGAAGCGGTACATGCAATAGCCGAGCAGCACCATGACGAGGACGGTGATCGGGACGATGAACCAGAGCGTGTAGTCCTGGAACCAGCTGATCTGGCGCATCATGTCGGTCGCGGCCGGCTGGAAAGTCCATTCCCACGGCTGCGGCGCGGCCATTGCCGAAGTTACCGCGAAGCCGGCCGCTGCCCCGCCGACGCGCGCAAGAATGTTCCTGATCACTCTCATCGTCTCCGCAATTACCGTTTCGAGCCGTGACGCCATGCGTCCGCCGGGCAACGGAATCCCCCGTGGCCTTCGCATGCGTTCAAACCATACTACGATATCAACCGCAAGGAAGGCGGCTCGCGAAAGATGCGGCATTTTGCGCGAAACGTGCCGCCCTCCAGTGCGATGCCCGGATTTGGGCGATCATCGGCGCGCGACCGCAAGCGCCGGCATTTTGCGGCGGAAGAAACTCCATGTCGCAATTCGGACGGATTGTTGCGCCAGTGCCCGTGCCGGGGAATCGTTCCGGGACGCCGCACCACGCGCTTCCGGAAAATTGTGCGTATGGCTAGATTGCCGTGATTCGCAGGGAGCCGACATGATCGCTGGGCCGTTTCGAGCAGTGCTGACGATGGTTGCGCTCGTCGCCGCCATGCTGGCCGCGCCCGTTGCGGCGTCCGCGCAGCAGGGCACAACCCCTGCCCCCAACGGCACCGTCAAGTCCGTGCACGGCGCCTGGTCGATCATCTGCGACACGCCGCCGGGGGCGCAGACCGAACAATGCGCCATGATGCAGAACGTCGTCGCCTCGGACCGGCCGGAGGTCGGCCTTTCCGTGGTCGTGCTCAAAACCGCGGATCACAAGGCGCAGATCCTTCGCGTGCTTGCGCCGCTCGGCGTGCTCCTGCCCAATGGGCTCGGCCTCAACGTCGACGGCAAGGATATCGGCCGCGCCTATTTCGTGCGCTGCTTCCAGGACGGCTGCTATGCGGAGGTCATCCTCGAGCAGAAGCTCATCGACACCCTGTCCCACGGCAAATCGGCGACCTTCATCGTCTTCCAGACGCCCGAGCAGGGGATCGGAATCCCTGTCGATCTAAACGGCTTCGCCGAAGGCTTCGCGGCGCTGCCGTAACCCGTCTATTCGCGCGTCCTGCCACCATGCATCGAATGCGCGGCAAGTCCCGCCGCGGCGCCGATCGCGATGCCGGCGATCCTGCCCTCGGTGCCGAATCCAAAACCGATCGCGAGCCCGATCACCGCGCCGATCGCCATCCAGATATAAACGTTCACCTGCTTCGTTTCCTCTCGCATCAGGCGCTGCAGTCCTCCACCGCACTGGATCGGCGGCCGCCACGGGCTTACATGTGGGGGACAATCGCTCGAGGAAACCCGATGACCAAATCGCTTGTCCAATCCTTCGACTGCCCGGAGGAGACCATCCGCTCCATCGTTGCCGACACGATCCGCGGCGCCGACGACGGCGAGCTCTTCCTCGAATACCGCGAAGGCGAGGCGCTGATGTTCGATAACGGCCGGCTGAAGACGGCCAATTTCTCGACCGACCAGGGCTTCGGGCTGCGCGCGGTCGCCGGCGAGGCAAGCGGCTATGCTCACGCCAACGACTTCTCGGAAGCGGCGCTGAGGCGCGCGGCGGACGCGGTTTCCACCGTGAAGGCCGGCTATTCCGGTATCCTCGCCGCCGCGCCCCAAGGCACGAACCGCCATCTCTACGGCGAAGAGAACCCGATCGGCTCCCCGGGCTTCGAGGCGAAGGCCAAGCTGTTGCAGGAGATCGACGCCTTCCTGAGGGCGAAGGACCCGCGCGTGCGGCAGGTCACCGCTTCGCTCGCCGCTTCGTGGCAGCATGTCGAGATCATGCGCGCCGACGGGGGCATGGTCCGCGACATTCGCCCACTCGTGCGGATGAACGTCTCGGTGGTGGTCGGCGACGGCGACCGGCAAGAATCGGGGTCGTACGGCATGGGCGGACGCAAATCCTTCGAGGAGTTCCTGGCCGAAGGCTCGTGGAAGCACGCGGCCGACGAGGCGCTGCGCCAGGCGCTCGTCAATCTGGAGGCGATCCCCGCGCCGGCCGGCACGTTCGACATCGTGCTCGCCAATGGCTGGCCGGGCGTGATGCTGCACGAGGCGGTCGGCCACGGTCTGGAGGGCGATTTCAACCGCAAGAAGACCTCCGCCTTTGCCGGGCTCATGGGCCAGCAGGTGGCCGCCAAGGGCGTGACCGTCGTCGACGACGGCACCATCGCGGAGCGGCGCGGCTCGCTCACGATCGACGACGAGGGCACGCCGAGCAACCGCAACGTGCTGATCGAGGACGGCAAGCTCGTCGGCTACATGCAGGACCGGCAGAACGCGCGCCTGATGGGCATGAAGCCGACCGGCAACGGCCGGCGCGAATCCTACGCGCATGAGCCGATGCCGCGCATGACCAACACCTACATGACTTCCGGGAGCTACGAGCCGGGCGAGATCATCGCGTCGGTCAAGAGCGGCATCTATGCCGTCTCGTTCGGCGGCGGGCAGGTGGACATCACCTCGGGCAAATTCGTGTTCGGCTGCACGGAAGCCTATATGATCGAGGACGGCAAGGTGACGCAGCCGATCCGCGGCGCCATGCTGATCGGCAACGGGCCGGACGCCATGCACCGCGTGGCCATGGTCGGCAACGACATGAAGCTCGACACCGGCATCGGCATGTGCGGCAAGGCCGGCCAGGGCGTGCCGGTCGGCGTCGGGCAGCCGCATCTGAGGATGAACCAGATGACGGTCGGCGGGACGCGGATGTGAGTCGAACGGCTTCACCGCCTAATTCCGAAATTCGGGCAAGTTGCTGGCGAGAAAGGCTTCCCGTCGAGTATTGTCGTCAGGCTACAGCCATGACGCCGGGGTTCGCGGCAGGCGATGGTCGGGATCGACGATGCTGAGCTTCGGCGCGCCATCCTCGTTCCAGCGCCAGAGCGCCACGCAGGTTCCACCCGGCGACATGAAGGACGGATAGATCACACCGTCATGACCGGACTTGATGAGACTGGCGCGGAGCCTGTGCGTCGCCGGCTGCTTTCCTTCATCCAGCAATGTGCGCCACTCGCATCGGTGGATGTCCGGGCCGACGTCGAGCTTCTTCAACGTCGCAGCATCAGTGAGATCGGCGAGCCGCGCTCCGGTCAGCTTCAACTGCGCGATCACCGCCGGATGCTGGACAAAGCCCTGATTGTATTCGGCCCAGGCGGTCGAAAGCTCGCGGGCGGCATAGATCGTCGGCGCGCCGACGGGATTCCAGCGTCCGCCGAAGCGGGCGGCGCCCTCCCCCGAAAGCGGCAGGTAGGCCCAGCGCGGGACGAAGGCACGCCACAGGATCAGGCCTGAATCCGAAGCCGCCTTAGGCATAGACGCCGGAGCGGACGGCCTCCAGATAGGCGAGAACCTTGTCGGCCTTGCCTTCGCGCACCAGGTCGTAGGCGGTCTTCCCCGTCCAGCCGGGGATCGGCTGGTGCTTGAACCAGAGCGCGGCGCGCTCCTCGCCGCCGGCCATCTCGTCGGCCATGGCGAGGATGCGCACGACCGGGCTCAAGGCGGCGTCGACCTTGCGCGCGCCGCTTTTCGCCGTCAGCGTGTTGCGGGCAACACCGATCAGCCCGGCCAATTCGGTCAGCGTGACCCCAAGCAATTCCGCTACCCGGCGGGCGGACAGAAACGGCGCCCGCCCATCGCCGAAGCGCGAGGCGGAGATATCGAGAGCCGCGATGCTCATGGCACTCTCCGATCATGGTTTGATATCTATGCGCTTAAATTATGCTCAACTCTCGATCAATTCAAGTGCCGACCGGCAAGCGCCGGCCGGTCACCCGCGCCGGCGTTTCTTCGTGAGCAATGCGACGGCCTCGACATGCGGGGACCACAGGAACTGGTCGATGGGCACCATGCGCCGAAGAGCGTAGCCGCCTTCGATCAGGATCGAGAGATCGCGCGCCAGCGTCGCGGGGTTGCAGGAGACGGCCGCGACCAGCGGCACGTCCGACTTCGCGATCTGCCTCGACTGCGCCTCGGCGCCGGCGCGCGGCGGATCGAAGACGAGGCCGCCAAACGCGTTCAGTTCCTTCGCCGTCACCGGCCGGACAAAGAGGTCGCGCCGCTCGATCGTCACACGCCTAAGGCCGGTGGCGAAGCGGAAACCGCGATCGAGCGCGGCAAGCGATGCGGCGTCGGCCTCGACCGCATGGACTTCCGCGCCCCTGGCCAGGCGCAGGGCGAAGGCTCCCGCGCCGGAAAAGAGATCGGCGACCCGC
>JBQCFH010000071.1:0-5941 GCA_051959385.1 Rhizobiaceae bacterium
GCCGGACCCGGATGCGGGAACGGATAGCCGGCGAGCCTGTTCAGCCCGAGCACGAAGAGAGCGGCGACCGGCAGGCCGAAGCCGAAGCGCACGAAGGTCGCGCCGGTCGTGCCCATTACGGATTTCAGGTGCTTTTGCCCCACCGACCGTAAATTCTGCAGGAAGGCGGCGGCGATGGTGATCGGTATCCAGAGTTGCATGTCGCCCCCGAGAAAACGGGCGCGATTTAGACCGGCTGGTTGGGGAGGTGCAATAGACCAAAGACCGAGCTAATTTGTCCAATCCGCCGGAAGAGCCAGGCAATGTCGGCAGTTGTATCGCCCTCCCACTCGGGAAATCCAATGTTCACAACAGGCATCACGGCAGCAAAGGCCCGCTTGGGCGAGTTGGTGAAGAGGGCGAAAGCCGGTGAAACAATACGCATAACGCGTCGAGGTAAGTTGGTCGCGGAAATTGTGGGCATAACGAAACCGCGCAAGGCGATCGACCTTAAAACGCTCCAAGCATTTACGGCTAACATGCCGCCGCAACCCGAAGGGGCTGGCGATTTCATGCGCAAGATGCGCGACGACGAGCGCTATTGATGTCTAAAAATCAAGCGCGGCCGCTGAGCTACGCTCCCTTCCAACTTGACGAATCTATGCCATAAGCGGGCCATGCAAAATCACGCCGATCCCGCCCGTTTCACCCATGTCACCGATTGGGTGTTCGACCTCGACAATACGCTCTACCCGCATCAGGCCAATCTCTTCGCCCAGATCGACGTGAAGATGAGGGCCTATGTCGCCGAGCTTCTCAAGCTGCCGCCGGAAGAGGCGCGCAAGCTGCAGAAGGAACTATACCTGCAATATGGCACGACACTTAAGGGATTGATGGAGCGGCACGGCATCGATGCCGACGAATTCCTGCGCATCGTGCATGACATCGACTATTCGGGGCTGGAGCCGAACCCGGTGCTCGGCGCCGCCATTACCGCGCTGCCCGGCCGGAAATTCATCTTCACCAATGGCGACCGGACCCACGCGGAGCGCACCGCCCGGGCCCTCGGCATCCTCGATCATTTCGATGACATCTTCGACATCGTCGCCGCCAAGCTGACGCCGAAGCCCGCGAAGGAGACCTATGATGCCTTTCTGGCGCTGCACGGCATCGCCGGACCGGGGGCCGTCATGTTCGAGGACCTGCCGCGCAATCTGGTGGTTCCAAAAGCGCTCGGCATGACGACCGTTCTGATCGTGCCGCGCGACTTCCAGCCGACATTCACCGAGACCTGGGAAAACGATCCGGAATTCACGCAAAGCGTCGATTTCGTCACCGACGACCTCGCCGAGTTCCTCGGCAAGATAGCGCCTGCCAAATAGCAGCCGGCGTCAGTTCATCTTCATATGATCCATCGTTCCGGGCGCGCCCTTGGCATTGGGAGCCTCGACCGGCATCTGGACATCGACCTTGCCCGCTTTCTCGAATTCGAGCGTAAGCGGGATCGTCTCGCCTTTCCTGAAGGGCTCCTTCACCTCCATGAACATCAGGTGAAGATGGCCGGGCTTCAGTTCGACCGTTCCGCCCGCGGGAATCTCCAGGCCGCCCTCGACCGGCCGCATGACCATGACATTGTCCTTCATGGCCATGGAATGGATCTCGGCGCGGCCGGCCACCGGCGTCGAGACGGAGAGCAGGCGGTCCGCGCTCTTCCCGTGATTCGTCACCGTAAAATAGCCGCCGCCGGTCGGCTGGCCGGGCAGCATGGCGCGGGTCCAGACGCCGCTGATCTCGAGGTCGCCGGCCTTGACGACATCGTCGCCGGCCTTGTCCGGCATCGCCTTCATCGCCGCCGCCAAGGTCGGCTGTTCGATCGCGCCGAGATAGGAGTGCAGGGCCGGGGCCGGCGGATAGGCGCCCGCCGTCATGGCGGAGGCCGCGGTCAGCGCCAGTGCGGCCGCCAGCTGCAGCGAACAACGATGGATAGGATGCAGGGAATGCGGGTTCATCAAGGGCCCCTTCCTGTTGGCGCCGGGCAGGTTAACCGATCGAGCGGCAGAATGAAGGCAACCGGAATGCGGCATCGCGGCGCGCGGCACGCGCGCACGTGACGCGGGGTCGCAGCCAGTGCCGGTCCTCCCCGGTCGCCGAACTCAGGCCCGCAACACGGACTGGCGCCGAGGCGCCTACGCGCCAGCGTAGAAATCGGAGATGATCTTCCAGGCGGCATCGGCGGTGTCGACGAAGGAGATGATGTCCTGGTCGCCCGGCGAGATCGTCCCCTGTTCGGCCAGGAAATCGAGATCGACCGCCCTGTCCCAGAACTCCTTGCCGAACAGGATGACCGGCACGCGCTCCATGCGGCCGGTCTGGATGAGCGTCAACGTCTCGAAGAACTCGTCCATCGTGCCGAAGCCGCCGGGAAAGACCGCGACGGCCTTGGCCCGCATGATGAAATGCATCTTGCGGATCGCGAAATAATGGAAGTTGAAGCAGAGTTCCGGCGTCACGTAGGCGTTCGGCGCCTGCTCGTGCGGCAGGACGATGTTGAGCCCGATCGACGGCGCGCCGACATCGGCGGCGCCGCGGTTGCCCGCCTCCATCACGCCGGGCCCGCCGCCGGTCACCACGACATATTCGCGGTAGCCGGATTGCGCCGATTCCTTGGAGCAGAGCTGGGCGAAGCGGCGCGCCTCGGCATAATAGCGGCTGTTGGCTTCGAGGTTCTTCTTCTGCGTCTCGTTCTTGGCGGCCCAGGCATTCGTTCCCGGCTCGGGCAGGCGCGCGCCGCCGAAGAGGATCACCGTCGACTGAATGCCGCGCTCGGCGAGCGCCATCTCCGTCTTCAGGAGCTCGAGCTGCAGCCTCACGGGACGCAATTCGCGGCGGGTCAGGAAATCGTCGTCGGCGAAGGCCAGCCGATAGGTCGGCGAACGCGTCTGCGGGGTGTCGGGGACACTGCGGGAGGTGTGGAGGTCTTCGTCCGAATGGGGCAGCGGCGTCCATCCGGACCTTTCCATGGGATTCATGATGTTCACCCCGTACCCTTTTTCCGTTCCGTCCGCCGCCCCGGTGGCGCTGGCGCGATTGACCCTCATAAGACCATGAAATAGGGTCCCGCGACTTCAAATCAGCTTATTCGGTGCGCCTTAACAGCGCGTAATGGAGTGGATATGCCGGCTACCGACACCGCCTCGCTTGAGGAGACCATCGACAAGGCCTTCGAGGAGCGCGACGGCGTCTCGACAGCGACGCGCGGCGCGGTGCGCGACGCGGTGGAGGCAGCGCTCTCGCTCCTCGACAAGGGCGAGGCGCGCGTCGCCGAGCGCCAGCCCGACGGAAAGTGGCATGTCAACCAGTGGCTGAAGAAGGCAGTTCTCCTTTCCTTCCGCCTGAACCCGATGGAGGTGATCGGCAACGGCCCGGGCGGCGCGGTTTGGTGGGACAAGGTGCCGTCGAAATTCGACGGCTGGAGCGCCAGCGAATTCGAAAGGGCCGGCCTGCGCGCCGTGCCGAACTGCATCGTGCGCCGCTCCGCCTATATCGCCAAGGGCGTGGTGCTGATGCCGTCCTTCGTCAATCTGGGCGCCTATGTCGACCAGGGCACGATGGTCGACACCTGGGCGACCGTCGGCTCCTGCGCCCAGATCGGCAAGAACGTGCATTTGTCGGGCGGCGTCGGCATCGGGGGCGTGCTGGAGCCCATGCAGGCCGGGCCGACCATCATCGAGGACAATTGCTTCATCGGCGCGCGTTCGGAAGTCGTCGAGGGATGTATCGTGCGCGAGGGCTCGGTGCTCGGCATGGGCGTCTTCATCGGCAAATCGACCAAGATCGTCGACCGTGCGACCGGCGAGGTGTTCTACGGCGAGGTCCCGCCCTACTCCGTCGTCGTCGCCGGCACCATGCCGGGCAAGAACATCCCCGGCGAGAACTGGGGGCCGTCTCTCTATTGCGCGGTGATCGTGAAGCGCGTGGACGAGAAAACCCGCTCAAAAACGTCGATCAACGAGCTTTTGCGTGACTGAGGGGATTTGCGGGGGAGCCGGACGCGGCGGGAGCCGTCCCGTTGAATAGGCAGCAGCTTCTCTGGCTCTTCTTCGGGGTCTCGGGGCGGCTGGCACGCGCCCCCTATTTCCTGGCCGGGCTGTTCGCGCAACTCGTGCCGGCCTTCGTGCTCTACCGCTTCACCCTGGTGCCGGAGGCGAGCGGCGCCAGCGAGGTGCTGGCGACGATCTTCTGGCTGGCGCTTCTCCTGTCGGTCTGGTCGAACATCACGCTCGGCATCAAGCGCCTGCACGATTTCGGCCAGCCAGGGGTCGTCGCGGTCTCGCTTCTCGTCCCCGTGGTTTCCTATCTGGTCTTCGTGTTTCTTTGCTTCTATCCGGGCGATGCCGGGCCGAACCGTTTCGGCGCCTACACCAACTCGCCGCGATAAAGCTCAGGCGCCGGCGAGCCGTCTCAAATCATCGATGGCGCCGGGAACGGCGGCGATTACGGTTGCGCCCTTCGTCAGCCCTTCTCCGGCAACGGGAAAGGGAAGATGCCAGCCTCCGGCTTCCTTGACCAGGCAATAGCCCGCCATGCAGTCCCAGGCATGCATGTAAGGCTCGTAGTAGCCGGCAAGCCTGCCCGCTGCGACATAGGCGAGCGTGAGCGCGCCCGAGCCGTTGCGCATGAAATTACCGCCGGCTTCGAGCAGCCTGCGGATGAAACCCGAGACGACATCCGGCGACGCATGATGGTTGGCGCCGAAGCCGATGGTCCTGTTCCTGATGGTGAGGGAGTTGTCGAGGGCCAGGCGGCGGCCGTTCAGCGTCGCTCCCATGCCCCGCGCGGCGGCGTAGAGTTCATCGACATAGGGCGCGTGGATGACGCCCACCACCACGTCATCGCCCTTCAGCACCGCAATCGAGACACACCAGGACGGCATTCCGGCGACGAAGGGTATGGTGCCGTCGATCGGATCGACGACCCAGGTATATTCACCGGAACTGGCCGCGAGCCCGTATTCCTCGCCAAGCATGCCGTCTTCCGGAAAGCCGGCGGCGATGCGGTAGCGGATGAGTTCCTCCACCTCCCGATCGGCCGCGGAAACGACGTCGTGAAGGGTCGCCTTGCTCTCGATGACGAGCCGGTCGCGCGCCTTGAAATGCTTGAACGCCAGCGCGCCGGCGTCGCGCGCGATCTGCTTCGCGAGCTCGAAGCGAGACTGGATATCGACGGAAACATGCACCGTCATCTTGCCCTGCCGCCCCCGCCTGATCCCGTCGCAACCACTTTGCAATCGTGTGCAAAGGTGTAGCCGGCGGGCAGGGAAAGTCAAGCGGAAGGCGCGTGGCCTATTGGCGGAAGGAAGACGAGCCACGCCAATTGCGGACCGTACAACGGTGGTTTGCGGTGCGTCCTTCGAGGCTCGCTTCGCTCGCACCTCAGGATGAGGACCGCTGGCGCAAGGCCGCTTTATGCTGGAACGGCAGCCCACTGACCAGTCGCACAGGACACACGGATCGTGGGGCGCCTACTTTCCTCATCCTGAGGTGGGAGCGAAGCGAGCCTCGAAGGACGCACCAACGACTATTGTTTCGGCAGCGCGTAGGCGATGACCGCATCACCTGCCTTGGTGCCGGTCGATCCATGGCCGCCGGCGACGATCAGCACGTACTGCCACCCGTCGGAGCCCTGATAGCTCATCGGCGTGGCCTGGCCGCCGGCCGGCAGCCTGGCCTGCCAGAGCTTGCGCCCCGTGGTGAGGTCATAGGCGCGCGCATAATAGTCGAGCGAGCCGGAGTAGAAGGCGACGCCGCCGGCCGTGATCATGGGGCCGCCGATGCCCGGCACGCCCATCCTGAAAGGCAGCGGCAGCGGCGAGAGGTCGCGGACCGTCCCGTTCTTGTGCTGGTAGACGGTCTGGCCGGTCCTCAGATCGACGCCGGCGACATAGCCCCATGGCGGCGCCTGG
>JBQCFH010000072.1:0-3428 GCA_051959385.1 Rhizobiaceae bacterium
TACTCATGGGCGATGGTCATCGATACGGCGGCCTGCATCGGCTGCAACGCCTGCGTCATCGCCTGCCAGTCGGAAAACAACATTGCGGTCGTGGGACCGGACGAAGTCGCGAACGGCCGCATCATGCACTGGATGAGGATCGACCGCTACGAGTTGGGCGATCAAAAAGAACCGCGGCAGGGCTTCGAGCCCGTGCCCTGCATGCACTGCGAAAAGGCGCCATGCGAACCGGTATGCCCGGTGGAAGCCTCCGTCCACGACAGCGAGGGCCTCAACGTGCAGGTCTATAACCGCTGCGTCGGTACGCGCTTCTGCCAGTCGAACTGCCCCTACAAGGTGCGGCGCTTCAACTGGTTCGCCTACAATTCCGGGCAGGAATACAAGGATCTCGGCGAGGATCCCACAAAAGCGCGCTTCAATCCGGACGTCACGGTGCGTGCCCGCGGCGTCATGGAGAAGTGCACCTATTGCGTCCAGCGCATCAGCGGTGCGCGGCGCGAGGCCGAGAAGACCGACAGGCCGATTCCGGATGGCGGGGTGACGACCGCCTGCCAGGACGCCTGTCCGACACGCGCCATCCAGTTCGGCAATCTCCAGGACAAGAATTCGCTCGTCAACGGCCTCAGGGCGGACCCGCGCCATTTCACGCTGCTCGACGAACTCGGCACGCGGCCGCGCACCACCTATCTCGCGCGCGTGCGCAATCCGAACCCGAAACTTGCGGGAGAGAGCGCATGACGATCGCTGTCGGCGGCGCGGATTTCCCCTATGCCGGCACGGCGCGGCCCGGCGACGACCGGCGATTGACGCTCGTCAATTCGAACGAGGCGGTAAACGTGCTGGTCACGGCTCCGCTGCTCGACGGCGGGCGCTGGCACCGCTGGTGGATCGCCTTTGCCGTTTCCGCGGTGCTGACCGTGATCTTCTTCGGCTCGATGATCTACCTCTTCGTGGCCGGCATCGGCATCTTCGGCAACAATTCCATCGTCGTGTGGGGCTATCCGATCGCCAACTATGTGTGGTGGATCGGCATCGGCAACGCCGGCACGCTGATCTCGTCCATGCTGCTTCTGACGCATCAGCGCTGGCGCGCGGCGATCAACCGGCTGGCCGAGGCGATGACGCTGATGGCGGTCGCCATCGCCGGGCTGATGCCGATCATGCATATGGGGCGGCCGCTCTATTTCTACTGGCTTGCGCCCTATCCCAACACCATGGCGCTCTGGCCGCAGTGGCGCAGCGCGCTGGTCTGGGATTTCTGGGCGATCCTGAGCTATCTGCTGTTCTCGATCGTCTTCTGGTACACCGGGCTGATCCCCGATCTCGCGACGCTGCGCGACCGCGCCACGACGCACACCAAGCGCATCGTCTATGGCGCGCTCGCGCTCGGCTGGCGCAATTCGGCGCGCCATTGGCATATCTACCAGACCTACTACCGGACCATGGCCGCGCTGGCGACGCCGCTCGTCTGCTCGGTGCATTCCATCGTCGGGCTGGATTTCGCGGCAAGCCTGATGCCCGGCTGGCAGGAGACGATCTTCCCGCCCTATTTCGTCGTCGGCGCCATGTATTCCGGCTTCGGCATGGTCGTCGTGCTCTGCGCCGCCGTGCGCTGGGGCCTGCGCCTCGAGACGCTGATTACAATGCGCCACTTCGATATCATGGCAAAGGTGATGCTGATGGCCGGCACGGTCATGTTCCTTTCCTATGCGACGGAATGGTTCAGCGGCTGGTTTTCGGGCAGGGGAGTCGACCGCCGCTTCCTCGCCTTTGAATTCACCGGGACGTATGCGCCGCTCTACTGGATCATGATCTTCTGCAACTGCATCGCGGTGCAGGCCTTCTGGTTCCGCTCCGCGCGGCGCAGCCTGCCCGTGATCATCCTCATCTCGATCCTGATCAATATCGGCATGTGGCTGGAGCGTATCCTGATCGTCTGGAACACGCTTTCGCACCACTACATCGCGTCGATGTGGCGGCTCTTCTACCCGACGCTCTGGGACTGGCTGATCCTCTTCGGTTCGCTCGGCTTCTTCGCCTTCCTCTATCTCCTCTTCGTCCGGCTGTTTCCGGTCGTTTCGATGCACGAGGTGCGCGAGCTCGTGCACGAGGAGGCGAACAAATGACGGCGGCCATTCTCGCCCGATTCGAACATGAGGAAGCGCTGGTCAACGCGATCGGCCGGCTGCGCGAGCGCGACTTCCAGGTGCTCGATGCCTTCACCCCCTATGAGGTGAAAGGGATCGGCGCGCTTCTGGGGGCCAGTCCGTTCCTGGTCCGCGCGGCGATGCTGATCGGCGGGCTCGGCACCGCGGCGCTCTGCTGGTTCATCGAATGGTACAGCGCCGCGATCGACTTTCCCTTCAATTCCGGCTCTCGGCCGCACAACAGCTGGCCTGTCTTTCCGCTGTTCCCGTTCGAGTTCGGGGTGCTGATGGCCGGCGTCTTCGGCTTTGCCGCGATGCTCTGGTCGACCGGCCTGCCGCGGCTCAACCACCCCTTCTTCGACAGCGCGCTTACCGATCGCGCCAGCCAGGACGCGTTCCTGCTCGCCATCGACATTCCGCCGACCGCGCGGGCGCGCCGAAGCCTCGAAAGGCTGCTCGCCGAAATTGGCGCGGCGACGGTCGTGGAGGCAGAGCTGTGAGAGCGCTGTACAGCCCCTCTCTTGCGTTTTCCAAGCACTTGCTCGGGGGACAAGCCCCGCTCGCAAGTGCAGGAAAACGCTTTCTCCCCCGCAAGGGGGGAGATAAGGGCTGCTGCGGCGTCGGAGCCGATGTGTCGTGTTTCGGATGGGCAAGAGGCGACGCAAGCCATCTCCCCCCTTGCGGGGGAGAAAGCGATTTCAACACCTTGGCCGAGCCAACCGCAGGTCGGATGCGAAGGCCAAGTGTTGGAAATCGCAAGAGAGGGGCTAAGCTTTTCCTCACGATAGCGTTTCTCTCTTTCGCCCTTGCCGGCTGCGGCCAGTCCATGGAGGAGCAGCCGCGCTACGATACCTACTCGAAGGCCGACATTTTCCCGAACGGCTCTTCCGCCCAGCAGCCGCCCGACGGCACCGTCCGCCAATCGGCGCTCGGCTATCAGGCAGCGCTCACCAATCCGCCAAAGGTGGACCAGGCGCTTCTGCAGCGCGGCAAGCAGCAGTTCGAGATCTTCTGCGCGCCTTGTCACGGCTTCGACGGCGATGGCTACGGCATGGTGGTCAGGCGCGGCTTCCCGGCGCCGCCCTCCTACCATTCCGCCGCCCTGATGAAGGCGCCGGCAAGCCATTTCATCGATGTCATAACGAACGGCTACGGGGTCATGTATTCCTATGCGGACCGGGTGGCTCCCGCCGACCGCTGGGCGATCGTCGCCTATATCCGCGCGCTGCAGCTTTCCAAGCACGCCAGCCTTGCCGATGCGCAGGCGGCGGGGGTGAGGCT
>JBQCFH010000073.1:0-6750 GCA_051959385.1 Rhizobiaceae bacterium
ATCGGGCGGGAAGCGCAGGGCCGCTTCATTCCGCTCTTCATGACGATCGGCCGCCTGCCCGGCGACAGCGGCTTCTGCGCCGTGCTGCGCGACGTGACGCAATGGAAGCGCGCCGAGGAGGAACTGACGCAGGCGCGCGCCCAGGCCGAGGTCGCTTCCTCGCAGAAGACCGAATTCCTGGCGCGCGTCAGCCATGAGATTCGCACGCCGCTCAACGCCATCATCGGCTTTTCCGAGCTGATGATCGACGAGAAGTTCGGACCGATCGGCAACGACCGCTACCGCGACTACCTGCGCGACATCAACCGCTCCGGCAACCACGTGCTCGACCTCGTCAACGATCTGCTCGACATCTCCAAGATCGAGGCAGGCGAGCAGGAGATGAACTACGAGGCGGTATCGCTCAACGATACGCTCGCCGAGACGGTGGCGATGATGCAGCCGCAGGCCAACCGCGAGCGCGTCATCATCCGTTCCAGCTTCCCCTCCAGGCTGCCGGAAGTGGTCGCCGATCTGCGCAGCGTCCGGCAGATCGCGCTCAACCTTCTCTCCAACGCCATCCACTATACGCAGGCCGGCGGCCAGGTGATCGTCTCGACATCCTACGAGGCGAGCGGCGATATCGTCATGCGCGTGCGCGACACCGGCATCGGCATGAGCCAGGCCGAAATCGAGCAGGCGATGAAGCCTTTCAAGCAGGTCAACGCGCTGAAGCGCCCGCGCGGCGACGGTACCGGGCTTGGCCTGCCGCTCACCAAGGCGATGGTGGAGGCGAACCGCGCCCGGTTCTCGATCTCATCGACGCCGGGCGAGGGTACGCTTGTCGAAGTCACCTTCCCGTCCACGCGCGTGCTGGCGGACTGAAACTTCACTACGATCCCGTGACCGCCCCGCGCGCTTGCTCGTGCGTAAGAAAAAGGCGCCTTCGGAGGCGCCTCAAGATGAATGCTGTCACAATGGGGTATGGGCGAATTCGGTCTCGGGGACCGTCCCAACCTGGACTTATCCCCAAGTCACGTGCGACTATCGTCGCCATGTGTTAACGGTACCTTACTGCCCGGCCGGAAATCTTACCGAACTGTTTCATCCCTGAAATCGAGGTAAATAATGCGGCAGGGATTGGTTAACCAAGTCCCGCGCCGTCACGCCCGCAGTTCCGGCAGATCCTTGTAGAGGTCGAGCGCTTCCGGATTGGCGAGCGCCTCCTTGTTCTTCACCGTGCGGCCGTGCACCACGTCGCGAACGGCAAGTTCGGTGATCTTGCCGGATTTCGTGCGCGGGATGTCGCGGACGGCGACGATCTTCGCCGGCACATGGCGCGGGCTGGCGCCGCTGCGGATCTTCGCGCGGATTCGCTGCTCGAGTTCCTTGTCGAGAACCACCCCTTCGGCCAGCCGCACGAACAGGACCACCCGAACGTCGCCGTCCCAGTCCTGGCCGATGCAGATCGCCTCGGCGATCTCCGGCAATTGTTCGACCTGGTTGTAGATCTCGGCCGTGCCGATGCGCACGCCGCCCGGGTTGAGGGTCGCGTCCGACCGGCCGTGGATGATCATGCCGCCGTGCTTCGTCCATTCGGCGAAATCGCCATGGCACCAGACATTCTCGAACCGCTCGAAATAGGCGCCGTGGTATTTGGCGCCGTCCGGATCGTTCCAGAATTTGATCGGCATGGACGGGAAGGCACGCGTGCAGACGAGCTCGCCCTTCTCGCCTGCGACGTGATGCCCCTCCTCGTCCCAGACATCGACCGCCATGCCGAGCGCCGGCCCCTGTATCTCGCCGATCCAGACCGGCTTGGTGGGAATGCCGCCCACGAAGCAGGCGACGATATCCGTGCCGCCCGACATCGAAGCGAGATGCACGTCCTTCTTGATGCCTTCGTAGACGAAGACGAAACTGTCCGGCGACAGCGGCGAGCCGGTCGAGGAGATCAGCCGCACGGTCGAAAGGTCGTGCGTGTCGATCGGCCTCAATCCGGATTTGTGCACGGCGTCAATGAACTTCGCCGAAGTGCCGAAATAGGTCATCTTCTCGGCATCGGCGAAATCGAACAGCACCCGCCCGTCCGGATAGAAGGGCGAGCCGTCATAGAGGAGCAGCGTCGCGCCGGAGGCGAGGCCCGAGACGAGCCAGTTCCACATCATCCAGCCGCAGGTGGTGAAGTAGAAGAAGCGGTCGCCCTCCACGATGCCGCAATGCAGCCGATGCTCCTTGAGATGCTGGATCAGCGTGCCGCCGGCTGAGTGGACGATGCATTTCGGGATGCCGGTCGTGCCGGAGGAATAGAGGATGTAGAGCGGATGCGAAAAAGGCAGCCGCTCGAACGTCACTTCGGCGGGCAGGAACCGGGCAAGCGCGCTCGACAGCGGCTCGGCCCGCGGCGCGGCTTTCGCCGTCTCTTCCGCCGTGCCCAGATAATCCACGATGAAAGCCTTGCGCACGCTCGGCATGCCGGCCAGCGCCGCGGCCACCTTTTCGCCGATGTCGATGCGCCTGCCGTTGTACCAATAGCCGTCCGCCGCGATGAAGAGCACCGGCTCGATCTGGCCGAAGCGGTCGAGCACGCCCTGCACGCCGAAATCGGGCGAGCAGGACGACCAGATCGCGCCGAGCGAGGCCGCGGCGAGCATCCCCGCGACTGTTTCGGGCATGTTCGGCATCATGGCAGCGATGCGATCGCCGGCCCTGACCCCTTCCGCCAGGAAGAGCTGTTGCATGCGCGATACCAGCGCATGGAGATCGTCCCAGGAAAGGCGCCGCGAGACCTTGTCCTCGCCGCGGAAGACGATTGCGTCGCCGGCGCCCTTCTTGCGGAGCAGGTTCTCGGCAAAATTCAGCCGGGCATCCGGGAAGAAGGCGGCGCCGGGCATCCTGTCGCCGTCGACCAGCACCCGCTCGCCCTTCTCGCCGATAACGCCGCAATGATCCCACACCAGGCTCCAGAAGGCCTCGCGGTTCTCGACAGACCATTCGTGCAGCCGGTCGTAATCGCCGAGATCGCTGTTGCTTGCCCTCGAGGCCGCCTGCATGAAAGCCGCCATCGGCGATGCGGCGATCGCGGCCGGCGAGGGAGACCAGAGCGGGGCTTCGGACATGGCGACCTCCAGAGGGTGGATGCGCCGGTTATGCATAGCGCGAGCGCCAAGGGCAATAAGGAAGCGGCCGCTCGCCGCCGCCTCGTGTCGCGCACCGAGGGAACATGTTCGCAATTGACATCGCCGTGCCGCAATGACTTGAAATGACCTTGGCATCGCTTTAGCGCTGGAAGCCCAGGGGGGCCAAGAGCGGCATGCCGTTGATTACGGTCAGAAGGACGATCTGGGCCGCGGCCGCGGCGGTGTTCGCCGCCGTGCTGCTGGCCGCCGCGCTGCCCCTGATCGCCTCGACGCAGATCGTCCGCAACAGGATCACCCAGGAAATGGGCGCCTGGAGCGGCTACCGGGTCATCCTCGGCCAGGCGCCGGAAATCCGCGTCTGGCCGAATTTCCACGCGACCCTCAACGATGTGACGCTGGCCGAATGGGGGACCGACGGCCGCTCGCCGGTGATCCGCGCCGAGCGGGTGGAGATCGATCTCTCGGCCATAGCCGCCCTGCGCGGCGAGGTGGCCTTCTCGCGGGTGCGGATCTTCCGCCCGACCCTTTACGTGCAGCGCTACGCGGCCGATTTCTACCTGCCGCCGGCGCCGAGCGGCGGCCGCATCGCCCGCTCGATCCAGCTCGCCCGCTCGACCGTCAAGTCCAATCCCGGCAAGCCGGATCCCGCCGCGCTCGCCTCCGACCCGTTCGGCACGATCGAGTTCAGCGACGGGCGCATCGTAACTTCGGTCGGCGGAAAGGATCGGGAACTGATCACGGGGCTTTCCGGGAACGTAAGCTGGCCGGCGCTCAACCGCGCCGCCTCTCTCAACGCGACGGGGATCTGGCGGGGCGAGAACGTCACCCTCAACATCTCGTCCGATCAGCCGCTCATCCTCTTCGCCGGCGGCAACGCGCCGCTCAACCTCGGCATGAAATCCGCGCCGCTGACGGTTTCCTTCGGCGGCACCGCCAACATTTCCGAGGGCGCATTCATCGACGGCAACGTCAAGTTCTCCTCGCCCTCGCTGCGGCGCGTGCTGGAATGGTCGCACGCCAACATCCCCGGCAAGGCGTCGATCGGCTCCATCGCGGTCAGCAGCAAAGTGAGCGGCAACGGCCAGCGGCTGAAATTCGATCATGCCGAGATCACGCTGGACGGCAATCCGGGCATCGGCGCGCTCGATGTTTCGCTCGGCAGCGACATTCCCGGCGTGTCAGGCACGCTAGCCTTCGACAGCATCGACCTGCATTCATTCCTCGCCGCGTTCACGCCCTTTGCCTCGCTGGAGGACGCCAGCGTCAATGCCGCGTCGCAAAGCGCCCCGGTCAATATCGACCTCAGGCTGTCGGCGGTGAAGGCGACCGCCGGATCGGTCGCACTCGCCAATGTCGCGGCGACCGCGCAGGTGAAGCAGGGGCTCGCCGTCTTCGACCTGTCCGACGCCTCGGCCTTCGGCGGCGATCTGCAGGCGGGCATACGCATCGACCGCAAGCCGGACGGAAATCACGTCGAATTGCGGTTCCATGCGACCGATATGGACGGAGCGCAAATCGCCAAGGCCTACGGCCTGGGCACGCTATTTCCGCAGGCGACCGGATCCGCATCGCTGATGCTGAAGGGAATGGGCGGCGACTGGCAGTCCGTGCTCGACACCGGAGAAGGCCAGATCTCCGTATCTTTCGGCGCCGGAACGGTTCCCGGCATCGATCTCCCGGCCTTCATCAAGCGGACCAAGAGCGCCGGCTTCTTTCCGCTGAGCGCGGTGTCCAAGGGCACGCTCGCCATCGATCACCTCGACCTCAAGGCCAACATATCTGGAGGGGTGGCGACGCTCGACAAGGCGGAGGTGAAGAGCGGTGACCAGATCATCTCGTTCGCCGGCCTCGTGCCGTTCGTCGATCGCGGCCTGGCGCTCTCCGGGACGATCTATCCGGCTCCGAAGCCGGCTGCCGCCGCGAAGGACGACGCCAAGCCGAAAACCGATGGCGCCCAGCCCGAGCCGGCGGTCGATCCGCGACCGACCGCGGCCTTTTTCGTCGGCGGCTCATGGAGCGCGCCCTACATCTCGCCGGTCTATCCGTCCACGATGCCGGAATGATCCGGCCGCGGGCGGCCGCGGCGGCCACCCGGCTTACTTGACGGTGATGCTCATGCCGCTCAGATCGGCGTTGACCTGCAGCCCGACCTGTTCGCCGGTGAGTTCCAGCGTGGCGCCCTTATCATTGGTCATGACGATCACCTGGGCGCCCCTGCCGATGGCGCCGCCGCCGCCGGCAGCGCCAGAGACGCCGGTGACGTCGCTCGCCCGCCTTATATGCTTGACCCGGCCGTGGAAATAGGTCTTGGAGGCGCCGAATACGAGGCCGGCCGAGATGCCGCCGACCGAGATCCGGTAGCGCCGGCCATGGAAGGTGAGCGTGCCTTCGCCGCCGGCGCCGCCGATGAAGAACCCCGCCTTGTAGACGGCGAAGCGAATGGTGCCGCTATCCGCATGCGCGGCGGTGGGGATGGCAAGCCCCGCCATTGCCACGGCCGCAACTGCGGCCGAACGAAGCTGTGCTGAAATCGTCATCATCGGAATTCCTCCAAATCCCGGCTGGCCCGGCCGGCGGGGCCGACTCAAATGTCGCACCTGAACTTATAGCTGAAGCCTGGGCACGCCGCACCTGTCCGATCGCCGGCGCCGAGGCCCCGGCGGGAACGCATTCATTCGGTCGAGAAAACGCGGCGAAGGAGTTGCCGGGCAGGAAGCGGGAGGCCTACAGCACCTCGAAGACGAAGGCCTGCACCTGCACCTCCGGCTCGCCGACGGCGAAGGCGCGGAAAGGTGGGCTCTCCTCGATCGGCCGCCAGCGCCGGGTCTCTTCCATTTTCGCGAACATGGCGCGGAAGCCGCCCGTTTCTAGCACCGTGTCGCGCACGGTGAAGATGGCGTGGCCGCCCCTTTGCGTGATGCGGACGAGTTCGTCTAGGCTCGATGCCGGCGCATGGCCCTCCGTGAACACGCCCGTCGACAGGAAGGCGGCGAAATGCCCGTCCGCCCATGGCAGTTGCCCGCCGAGATCGGCCTGCTTCAGCGCGCGGTAGACATTGCGTCCCCGCGCCAGCCGGAGCATCTCCGCCGACATGTCCAGCCCCTCTATATGGTCGTAGCCGAGCGCCTTAAGATACGGGCCGGAAAGTCCGGTGCCGCATCCCGCGTCCAGGATAGGCCCGTCGCCGCGCGGCACGTAGCGCGCCACCCAGGCGCCGATGAGGAAGGGAAGTCCGTAGCCGAGCTCAGCCGTCTCGCGGTCGTATTCGTTCGCCCAAAGCGAATAGGCGTCGTGCAGTTCCGCTTGCGTGGAGGCGGAATAGACGAGGTCGAGCGCCCGCCGCCTCTCCGTCGTCATTCGCATCGTTCCAGGCATGTCCCACCTGCCTTCGTTAACGGCAGGCTATTATCACGAAAGCCTTAAACGATCGTGGAAAATCATGGCTAATGGCAGCGAAGACGCCAATAAAAAAGGCGCGGGACGACCCGCGCCTCAGACTGCTGACAAACCCCTGGTGTTAGCCGGGGGTTTTTGATTCACTGGGTCATGTTGAAGCGACCCGCCCCTGAACAGACCGCCCTTGAGATCGTGACGCTGGAAGAGTTGGTTCCCAAGGACCACCTTCTGCGCA
>JBQCFH010000074.1:0-6687 GCA_051959385.1 Rhizobiaceae bacterium
CTTTGTTGGGCCCGGACATTATGACCTTGCGCGAATTCAGGCCATCGGTCATGAGAACGATCACTTTGCGCGGGCTCAGGTTCTTGGGATCATAGGGCGCACCCTCCGTCAGCGGCGCCGTGGGGGAGAGCATATTGACGCCCCAGATCATGCCGGCCGGGATGTAGGTGTTGGCCGAATATCCCGGGGAAGACGTCGTCATGCCGGCGATCGCGTTCTGGATCCTGTTCTGGTCGTCGGTTAGCGGCGTGATCTCGGAGAGACAGCTCTTGTTGCCACCCTGGTCGAGAAATCCCGGATAGGGGATCGAGGGATTCTGGTCGTCGAGCACGAGCTTAGGCCCGGATACTCGCGATCCGATGCAGCCCTTCCAGCTATACGAAACGGGATTGCCGCCGCCGGTGCATTGGGTCACGATAGTCGTCGTGGGCGGGCCGTATTCGAGGCATCTGCTGCCACCGCACTGCTGTTCCTTTACGACACCGTCGACGATTCTGGGACAGGAATACGAATAGGACTCGCTTCTCAGACATGCCCTCCTCGTGACAGGGCTGTCCTTGCACGATCTCGGGGCGGGCTGGGTGATATAGTCCGCAGGAACGGAAAGCCATGAAGCATACCGGTTCGCGGTGCCGACATTGATGTTGTCGGCATAAGGAACCAGCCCGACCCGTACGCCGCCGTCGCTATCGGAAAAAAGATTTGTGACCAGGCTTTTGGCGGCAGACTTGAGCGTCCCGATCTTGTTGAAATCGTTCATCGAGGCCGTGTTGTCGAGGACAAGCGCGACTTCCACGCTGCCCGATACGGAGCGGATCGCCAGGGAGTTCGCCCGGACATCGAGCGTGTCGATGTCGGCTAGCGCCATGAAGCTGGTCTTTATGGTGCCGGCAAGCGTGAGGTCCACCTTTTCGGTCGTGCCCGTAAGGCTGGCGACGCGGAGGTTGCCGATCTCCCTGTCGGAATAGTTGGCGGCAATGAAGTGGTCGCCGATCTTGCGCAAGGAGGGCTCGTCAGGCGCCCGGGAGGCCGCCATGGCAAGCGACGCCGCATCGGCCAGGTGCTGCAGGTGAGCCTGCGCGCGCAGGTAGCGGGCATAGTCGACGCCAAGTCCGACCGAGAGCATCAGGGGAATGGCGAGCAACCCCATGATCACGGCATAGGCGCCGCGGCGATCAGCTAGAAAGGCACGGATCATCGATCGAAAACCCCCTGCGTGCCCCGCTATTCCGCGGGCTCCCTCGCAATGAACCGTTGTCACTTTCTCTTTGGTTAGCTGGAGCAGGATTTGCCCCGTCGAGAGGCAAGAATCTCTTCGATTGGTGAATGAATTCTCAAATCGTCCCTGCGTTCATTGACGCACGCTTAAGCAAAGAGAGCTTATCGGCGCGTCTTCCGGAGGAAACGGACGGCTACGGCCATTTCACTTCCGGCGGCAGGCTTGAAAGGATGGAATCGACGTTGCCGCCCGTCTTCAGGCCGAAAATGGTGCCGCGATCGTAGAGCAGGTTGAACTCCACATAGCGGCCGCGCCGGACCAGTTGTTCCTCGCGATCGGCGTCCGTCCAGTTTTGCAGGAAATTGCCCCGCACCAGATGCGGATAGATCAGCAGAAAGGCGCGGCCGACATCCTGCGTGAAGGCGAAATCGGCGTCCCAGCCGCCCATTTCTTCCGGGCTATGCAGCCAATCGTAGAAGATGCCGCCGATGCCGCGGGGCTCGTTACGGTGCGGCAGGAAGAAATAGTCGTCGCACCATTTCTTCAGCTTATCGTAGTCGACGATGGCCGCATGTCGATTGCAGACGAGCTGCATCGCCTTGTGGAAGGCGACGGCATCGGGGTCGTCCTGCCGGCGCCGACGGTCCAGCACGGGGGTCAGGTCGGCGCCTCCGCCGAACCATTGGCGCGAGGTGACGACCATGCGCGTGTTCATGTGCACGGCCGGGACATGGGGGTTCCAGGGGTGCGCGATCAGTGAAATGCCGGAGGCCCAGAAGCGCGGATCGGCTTCCGCTCCGGGGATCTGCTTGCGGAACTCCGGGGAGAACTCGCCATAGACCGTTGAGGTGTGGACGCCGACCTTCTCGAAGACGCGGCCGTGCATGGTCGACATGATGCCGCCGCCGCCCCGGCCGTCCTCGCGCAGCCATTGATGGCGCTCGAACCGGCCCGCCGCCCATGACGATTGGGGGCCGGTCGCCTCGTCCTCGAGCGTTTCGAACGCGGCGCAGATGCGGTCGCGCAGCACGCGGAACCAGCTCTCCGCCGCTGCCTTCTTGTCGTCGATCGCGTCGGGCAGACCGAGCGGAAGATCGTTGGGTTCCATGCCTTCTCCGTTCGCGCGCGTGCCGCGGACGACCTATTTCGGACTCGTCTTTTCCGGCTGCCACCCCTAATCTTTATATATCGCGGGTCAAGGAATTGCGTCATGCGCACGCCATCGAGACCACCGCTCGACAGCCTGAAGGAGAGGCTGCGCCGCCAGCGCGCCGCCGAGGCGGTCAGACCGCGCGATGGATTTCTCCGCGAGACATTCCTCTTGCCGCGCGGCGAAGCCCGCGCCAAGGCGCGCGAATGGCTCGACCGCTGGCCGAAGCAGGCCTACTGGACGGAGATCGAGAGCTGGCGCGAGCAGCCGGGCGACGTGATCGAGTTCACGATGCGGCGGCTGCCGAGCGCGGATTGATCTGCCTGAGCGCCTCTCCGACCGCCATCGCGACGGACATCGCGACGTTCAGGGAACGGCCGCCGCCGGGCATCGGGATCAGCAGGCGCCGGTCGGCGGCTTCGTGCACATGGTCGGGCACGCCGGCCGATTCGCGTCCGAACAGGAGCACGTGGCCCGGTTCGAAGGTGAATTCCGTATAGGGCAGGGTGGCCCTGGTCGTGAAAAGGATGAGCCGCCGCTTCTCCCGTGCGCGCCAGCTCTCGAAGGCCGGCCAGTCGATATGGCGCGTCAACGCCGCCCTTTCCAGATAGTCCATGCCGGCGCGCTTGAGCGCCCGGTCGGAAAGGTCGAAGCCGGCCGGCTCGATCAGGTTCACGCCGAGCCCCAGGCAGGCCGCCAGCCTGAGGATCGTCCCGGTATTGCCCGCGATGTCGGGCTGGTAGAGCGCGATGCGGATATCGCCATTCATCGTCGTTCACGCCATCGTCGGCGCCGTTGCCGAACGGCCACAGCTGTCAGGAGGCGTTGGTATCGCGCTCCCGGCCATCTGGCTAAAGCGACCAAATCCGGCTATAAGGCCGACACTTACGGAGCGGCTCGCCGCCGCGTCATAAGCATCAACACGAACCGTACGGAGGCAGGAGTGAACGTGATCATGTTCCCATCGGCTTTCTGCCTGCGCGGCTGGCAATCAGCCTGACGGCGGTTTTCGTTACGACGCTTTCCTGACATTCGGTTCCATCGTCGCGAATCCCGCCGGAGATCATCCCGGTTCCTTCTGGATTCGCCCCATGTCCATTTTCTTTCCCAAGAGGCTTTCGGCCTCGCCTGAGCCGGCTCCCTCTGCGCCGCAAAGCGCCGGTCTCCATCTCTTGCCGCTGGTCTTCCAGCCGGCGAGGCTGAAAAGGCAGCCGACGCCTCCCCATATTCTGCACGTTCCTTCAAGGCTTTGACGATGTTTTTTTCCTGGTTTGAACAAAGGCTCGACCCCTTTCCGCTCGCCGAACCACCGGAGCCGCCGAATACGCTCCTCGCGTTCTGCTGGTACTACACGCGCGCGTCCTGGCCGTTCGTGCTCCTGGCGGCGATCTCAATGGCGCTGATCGCCGTCATGGAAGTCTGGATGTTCGGATTCCTCGGCCACATCGTCGACTGGCTGGCGGCGCAGAATCGCGAGACCTTCCTGCAAACGGAGAAATGGAAGCTGATCGGCATGGCGCTGGTGGCGGGGCTCGCCCTGCCGGCCGTGGTCATGGTCTCGTCGCTGACGACCTACCAGACGCTCTTCGGCAACTATCCGATGCGCATCCGCTGGCTGGTGCATCGCTACCTGTTGAAGCAATCCATGGCCTTCTACCAGGACGAGTTCGCCGGGCGTATCGCGACCAAGCTCATGCAGACGGCGCTTGCCGTGCGCGAGACGGTCATCAAGTCCGTCGAGGTCCTGAACTATGTTGTCGTTTATTTCCTCGGCGTGCTCGTCATCGTCGGCTCGGCCGACTGGCGGCTCGCTTCGCCGCTGGCCGTCTGGCTAGTCGCCTATGTCCTCGTGCTGCGGTATTTCATCCCGCGCTTGGGCAGCGTGGCCGAGGCGCAGGCCGACGCGCGCTCGCTGATGACCGGGCGCATCGTGGACAGCTACACAAACATCCAGACCGTGAAGCTCTTCTCGCATGCCAGGCGCGAGGCCGACTATGCGCGCGAGGGCATGAGCGACTTCATGACCACGGTCTACCGGCAGGGCCGGCTGATCACCGCGCTCTATATCACCATCTACGGGATGAACTCGCTGCTTCTTCTCTCCGTCGGAGCGCTCTCGATCTGGCTGTGGCTGGAAGAAATCGTCACGGTCGGGGCGGTTGCGGTCGTCATCGGGCTGGTGCTGCGCCTCTGGGGCATGTCGCAATGGATCATGTGGGAGATCTCCGGCCTGTTCGAGAACATCGGCACGGTGCAGGACGGGATCGGCTCGATCTCGCTGCCGCGACTGGTCGAGGACATTCCGGGTGCTCCTGATCTCGCAGTCGGCCGCGGCGAGATCGAGTTCGAGCACATCCATTTCCATTACGGCAAGCAGAAGGGCGTCATCGAGGACCTCAGCCTGAAGGTGAGGGCAGCGGAAAAGGTCGGGCTCGTCGGCCCTTCCGGCGCCGGCAAGTCGACGCTCGTCAACCTGCTCCTGCGCTTCTACGACCTCGAAGGCGGGCGCATACTCATCGACGGGCAGGACATCTCCGAGGTGGCCCAGGACTCGCTGCGCGCCAATATCGGCATGGTCACGCAAGACACGTCGCTTCTGCATCGTTCGGTACGCGAGAACGTCCTCTACGGCCGTCCCGATGCCGGCGAGGCGAGGATGATCGAGGCGGCAAGGCGGGCCGAGGTGCACGGCTTCATCGACGCCATGGCCGACCCGCAGGGCCGCGTTGGGTACGAGGCCCATGTCGGCGAGCGCGGCGTCAAGCTTTCCGGCGGACAGCGCCAGCGCATAGCGATCGCTCGTGTCATGCTGAAAGACGCCCCTATATTGATCCTCGACGAGGCGACCTCGGCGCTGGATTCCGAAGTCGAGGCCGCGATCCAGGAGAATTTGTACAAGCTCATGCAAGGCAAGACCGTCATCGCCATCGCGCATCGCCTGTCGACCATCGCGGCGATGGATCGGCTGATCGTCATGGACAGGGGCCGGATCATCGAGGAAGGCAGCCACGACGAACTGATCGCGCTGGGCGGGCTCTATGCCCGGCTCTGGCGGCGCCAGTCCGGTGGGTTCATCGATGACGGGCAGGCGGAGGCCGCCGAGTGAGGCTGACGCAGCGCATCTATTCGCTATTCGAGAACTGGCTGGTCCCCTTTGAGGAGCCGCCCGATCTGCAGCCGCCCTCGGCGCTCATCCCCTATATCTGGCACTACGCGCGCCAGGCGAAGGGGCCGTTCCTGCTGATGATCGTGGCGGGCGGGCTGTCGCCGCTGATCGATGCCGGGCTCTTCTATTTCGTAGGCCGGCTGGTCGACATCCTGAACGATCTCGGCGGCCCCCGGAGTTGGGCGCAACTTTGGGCGCATTCCGGCCCGGAGCTCCTCTTCATGCTGCTGACCGTCCTGGTCGGGCGCACACTGGTGCTTTTCCTCGCCGCGCTCGTCGACGAGCAGACGGTGACGCCAGGCTTCTACAATCTCGTGCGCTGGCAGTCGCACCGCCATGTCTCGCGCCAATCCTACCAGTTCTTTCAGGACGAACTCTCCGGCAGCATCGCCAACAAGGTCTGGCAGAACGGACAGGCGATGGGCGATCTCCTGGAAAGCCTGATCACCGTCATCTGGTTCATGATCATCTACAGCTGCACGACGCTGGCGACGCTGGCGATGCTAGACCTCAGGCTGGCGGGGCTCGTCGTGCTGTGGATCGCAGGCTTCGCGTTTCTTGCGCGATGGTATCTGCCGACCATTCGCCGCCAGGCGGAAAGGTCGGCCGAGGCCAACTCGGCGGTGACCGGCCGCATCGTCGACGGTTATTCCAACGTCGAGACCCTCAAGCTCTTCGCAGCCGACGGCCATGACCGCTTCATCCGCAACGGGTTCGAAAAGTATCTGGAAGCCTATCTCGCCTTCACGCGGTCGCTTACCTCGGTGCGCACCGCGCTGGCGCTCTTGTCCGGCGCCATGATCGTCGTGATCGCCTGGTTCTCGATCGATCTGTGGATCGGCAATGTCATCACGGTGGGCGCGGTGACGTTCACGCTCGGCCTTGTGCTGCGGCTGAACATGCTGCTTTCGCGACTGATGACGCAATTGAACAGCATCCTGCGCACGCTCGGCGTTCTCGAAAACGCGAAGGAGTTGATCGCGCAGCCGCTCGGACTGACGGACCGGCCGGACGCCAGGCTACTCGAGGTCACCCGCGGGGAGATCCGCATCGAAGATGTGGTGTTCAATTACGGCCGCGCTTCCGGCGTGCTCGAAGGAATCGATCTGACGATCCGCCCCGGCGAGAAGGTCGGCCTCATCGGCCCCTCGG
>JBQCFH010000075.1:0-2672 GCA_051959385.1 Rhizobiaceae bacterium
TGCGCAGAAGGTGGTCCTTGGGAACCAACTCTTCCAGCGTCACGATCTCAAGGGCGGTCTGTTCAGGGGCGGGTCGCTTCAACATGACCCAGTGAATCAAAAACCCCCGGCTAACACCAGGGGTTTGTCAGCAGTCTGAGGAGCCGGCACGGGAGTGCCGGCTCCTCTGCTTTTGCTCAAGCAACATCCGACCTACGGAAAAGCTGGCGCGGCGAACCGCGCCGGAAGCGGAGTCTTCGGTGGCGCAGGCCGCTATCGCGCGACCCGCTTCGGCGGGGCGTCTATCGGGAAACGCCCGTGTTCTAGACCTCGGATAATGCGTGGCTGAATGGTACTAGGCCAATTTTTGCGATCCGGGCCATGGGAGGCGCGTTCCGGCGTCGACCGGCGCGGAGCGGCGGTATAAGGGTGAGCGGCAAGCCAAGGTTGAACAGGTCACCAATGAGTTCCGAAGGCGCCCCGATCATCCTGCCTTATAAAGGCGTCATGCCGGTCTTCGCCGGCCCCGCCGCCCATATCGGGCCGGGCGCGGCGGTGCTCGGGAGGGCCGAGTTGGGAAGGGGCGCCTGGCTCGGTGCGCGCTCGGTGATCCGCGCCGATGGACATTATGTCCGGATCGGCGACGATTTCCGCCTCGGGCCGCGCGGCACCGTCCACATCGCCCATCAATTCCTGCCGACCCATGTCGGCTCGAACGTCACCGCCGGCGCGGGCGCCGTCATCCATGCCTGCGATGTCGGCGACGAGTGCCATATCGGCGATCGGGCGGTGATCCTCGACGGCTCGAAGGTGGAGGCGGGTTGTGCCATCGCGCCGGGCTCCGTGGTCTTTCCGCGCGGCGCCCTCGAAAGCGGCTGGCTGCACGGCGGCGCGCCCGCCCAGCCCGTGCGCAGGCTGGCGCCGGGCGAACTGGACAAACTGCAAGCCGAGGCGCGGCGACAGCCGGACATGCCGGCCGAGCCCGACAGATGGCGCGCCGACATTTCTTCGCGGGGCGAGGTTTTCGTCGCGGCCTCGGCGCGATTGCGCGGGAAAATCGTCTTTGCCGGCGAAAACGGCGTCTGGTACGGCTGCGATCTCGACGCAGGCGTCCACGTCATTGAGGTCGGACGCAACACTAACATCCAGGACAATTCCGTTATCCGGGCGATTGCCGGTCCCGTCCTCATCGGGCCCGACTGCACGATCGGCCACAATGTCACGATGTCGGATTGCCGGGTCGGCCGCGCCAGCCTGATCGGCATCGGCGCGACCGTCACGCCGGGAACGATCGTCGAGGACGACGTCCTTCTTGCCGCCGGCGCGCGCACTGAAGAGGGTCAGGTGCTGGAAAGCGGCTGGCTCTATGGCGGCAGCCCGGCCCGGCAGCTGGCGCCGCTCGGCGACCGCAGGCGGGCAATGATCCAGGCGACCTCGGTGCACTATCGGGACTATGCGAATTCCTTCCGCGCGGAGCAGAAGCGCTCGCTGGTCAGCTAGTCCGAAGGATTGAGCCCGAGGCGGCCGATACAATTAGACGCCTTGAACTTTCGCCAGCCCCGACCATCTTCAAAACAGCCTTCGGCCGACATCCGATTGCTTGCTCGCAAAAAGACGATCAGAAGAAACGGAGGAAGTGCTGAACGACGTTCGGTTTCCCGAACCTGTGGTCCTGAACTCGACGCGCGGTTTTTAGCGAAAGGTCGCCAGCAGCTTCGAAGCGCTCGAATGCCTGGACCAGGAGTGGCCCGAATGGGCGCGCGGCCGCAGCTGGCGCGCCGCGTGCCGGGCCTGCCGGGATGCGCTGGAAGGCTGGCGCGGCGCTCGCGATGCACGCAGGGCTTTCGTCAAGGCTGCCGAAAGGGCAGGCCTTGCGGCAAGCGGCCAGCCGCGGTTCCGGCCGTGGAAGCGTAGGGCCCACCTGCGGCCGCCGCGAGGCGCGACGCAGCAGCCGTCGCTCGGTTCAGCGGGATGACGCCGTCGACGGCGCCATCCGCCTTCTCCCGTCAGGCATCCAGCCGATCCACGCTCGGGTGGCCGCAATAATCGTAGGCGGCAGGTCTGGGCTCCTCGTCGAGCCGCCGCAAAGCGTCCATGATCCGATCGAAGGAAACAGGCTCGCTGCCCCCCGGCGGCTGGCGCAGCGCCGGCATGAATTCGACCGCGCATGCGTCCGAGGCCCAGGATGACAGGATGGCTCGCTTCTCCTGCAGGTCGAGCGCCGGATCGGCAAGCACGTCATCGGGAGTCCGGAAATGGCGCGCCGGCATGAGCAGCCTGTCGAGCGCGATGTCGGACGTTTCGGGAACAAGGGAAGGAATGATCGTCGTAAAGTTGCGCCGCTCCATCGATGTCCTCCGGTCTTTGCGATTTTCTCCTCTGTGGCTTCCATCAGGCCGGCACCCGAAGGTGAAGCCGGCACTAATAATCTTGTCAGCACGGGTTCGGATTTCAAGCGCCGAATGCAGGCATTCGGCGCCCGAAAGCCGCATGATTTCCGCGCGTTGGCACTCTTCGGTCGAGAGTGCCAAAATTTTTCCCGGACCCTCTTGAAATCGAAAAAAGGCCAAACCAGATCACACGCGCGCGACGCCCGCGAGGGGTCGCGCGCCCCGCTCGGGCTCCCGGGCCGGAGCGGAGGAACCTCTCAAAATCTGTTTGTCCTGAAGGAGAACGATATGACGTTCCGTCCA
>JBQCFH010000076.1:0-3239 GCA_051959385.1 Rhizobiaceae bacterium
GCGAGCGACATGCCGCTTGCCGCGCTCGAAGCCTCGCCGGTCGACCTCAGCGCGCCGGCTGCCGAACTCGCCTCCGCCATCGTCCGCTATGCGAGCGAGGCGCCGGGCAAAGCGAGGCCCCCGCCGCCCGCCCTGCGTCTCGAAGTCGAGATCGCGGCGGGGGCGAGCGTCAACCCGAAGGAAATCGCCAAATACGCCTCGCCCATCGGGATCACCTGTCCGGATTGCGGGGGCGTCCTTTCCGAAATGGACGGCGAGCGTCCAATCCGCTTCCGATGCCAGGTCGGCCATGCCTATACCGGCCGGGCCGCCCTGCAAAAGCAGGAGGGCGAGGTGGACGAAGCGATGCGCGTCGCGCTGCGGATCATCGAGGAGCGGGCGGAACTGGTTGACCGGATGGGGCGCGATGCGCGCAAGGCCGGGCGGCAGGGCATGGCGGAAATGTACGATGAGAGGGCGCGCGAGTACCGCCGCTACGCGGAGTCCTTGCGGGAGGCCGTCCTGGCCAGGATGGAGATGGTGGACGAAGGCTCCGAAACCCAGGCAGAAGAGGATATGACCGCCACGGAAGTTCGTGGCGATTCCGACCCGTCCGGTTTATAAATCTTCTGGAGATTTCTATCGGGAACGGACGTGGCGAGAAAAAGAAAAAACCAGACCGGCGCCGATAAAGCGGAGCCGACCGCCCCGGTCGTAGGCGTTGGCGCTTCGGGCGCCAATACCGAAGGGCTCGCGCAGTTCCTTGCTTCGGCCGACGTCCTCAGCGAGGCCGCCATCGTGATCGTGCTCCAGCGGCGCGAGGCGTTGACCGACGAGGCGCTCAAGAGATTGAAGCAGAGCTCGGTTAGGCCGATAGCGCCCGTCGCCGACGGCGCCCGGCCGGAGCCGGGCGGCATCTATCTCGCCGCCGAAGCCATGAAGCTGACGATTTCGGACGGCGTCCTGCGCCTCAGGCCAGCCAAGGAACCCGCGGGCGAGCGCGGAACGATCGACAGTTTCCTCGTCTCGCTCGCCGAGGACGCGCGGGAGCGCTCCGTCGGCGTCGTGCTGAGCGGCGTCGGGGGCGACGGCACACTCGGCGTCACCGCGATCAGGGAAGGTGGCGGCTTTGCGCTCGCCGAGAAATCCGCCGACGAAGCCGACGCCGAGCACGCCTTGCAGTCTGCGCCGGCGCTTGCCGACGCCGTCGCTCCGGCAAGCGAGCTGGCCGGGCGCATCGCCGCCCATCTGGCGAACGCGCGCAGGCAGGCAAACGCGCGCGGCTTCGAGGAGATGGTGGCCGATGCGGGGCCGCTTCTCACGCGGATCGCCACCGTCCTGCGCAACCGCACCGGCCACGATTTCCACGGCTACAAGCGCAATACATTCATGCGGCGCGTCCAGCGCAGAATGCAGGTGACGCAGACGCCCGGCATCGAGGCCTATCTGGACTATCTGCGGGCCGACCCGGAGGAGGCGCAGGAGCTCTTCAACGACCTCCTCATCGGCGTCACCCATTTCTTCCGCGACGGCAAGGAATTCGAGGCGCTCGAACACGAGGTCATACCGAAGCTGTTCGAGGGCAAGCAAGCCGGCGATCATCTGCGCGTCTGGGTGCTCGGCTGCGCCACGGGCGAGGAAGCCTATTCCATCGCCATATTGCTGCGCGAGCAGATGGCGAAGCTCGACGCCGTGCCCCACATCCAGATCTTCGCCACCGATATCGACAGCCGGGCGCTCGCGCAGGCGCGCGTCGGCCGCTACGCGGCTTCGGCCGTGCAGGAGGTGTCGCCCGACCGCCTCACGCGCTGGTTCGTGAAGGAGGGGGACACTTACTGCGTCGTCAAGGAACTGCGCGAGATGTGCATCTTCTCGCAGCACAATCTGATCAAGGACGCGCCCTTCTCGCGTCTCGATCTCATCTCGTGCCGCAACCTGCTCATCTACCTCAACGCCGACCTGCAGAACCGGGTGATCCCGCTGTTCCATTTCGCGTTGAGGCCGGGCGGCTTCCTGTTCCTCGGCAATTCCGAGAATGTCTCGCGCCACACGAAGCTCTTCACGCCGGTCGACCGCCGATACCGGATTTTCAAGCAGGTGCAGAGCAGCAGCCGGGTGCTGCCCGACTTCCCGCTCACCGCCAACGCCGACAGGCGCGGCAATCTGGAGCCGGCCGCCGTTCCGCGCGCCAGCTTCAACAACGGCGCGGCCGTGACCAAGCAGGCCGAGCGCATCATGGAGCGCTACGCGCCGGCCTATCTCATCCTCGACGAAAACCACGACGTCCTGCACTTTTCCGGCCGCACGGGACGGTTCCTCGACCCGCCGACGGGGCTCGCCAGCCTCAATGTCTACAACCTTATCCACCGCGACCTGCGGATGGATCTGCGTTCCGCCCTGCACCAGGCGGAAACGGAGCAGGCCAGCGTGCGGGTCGGCGGCTTGCGCGTCGGCCAGAACGGCAAGAGCATCCATGTCACGCTGTCGGTCGAGCCCATCGACGGCGGAGCCGGGCAGCCGACGCATTTTGCGGTGATCCTTCAGGACGGGCATGTCGCCGCCGACGAAGAAGGCGAAGCCGCGGCCCGGAACGACGGCACCCAGCAGTCCGACGAGCATGTGCGCCGCCTGGAGGAGGAGTTGCGGGTGACGCGCGACCGCCTGCAGGCGACGATCGAGGAGCTGGAAAGCACGAATGAGGAGCTGAAGGCCTCGAACGAGGAATACCAGTCGGTCAACGAGGAACTGCAGTCCTCCAACGAGGAGCTCGAGACCTCCAAGGAAGAATTGCAGTCGCTGAACGAGGAACTGCAGACGGTCAACGGCGAGCTGGCGCACCGGGTGGAGGAGCTCGGCCGGGCGAATTCCGACCTCAAGAACCTGCTCGAGAGCACGCAGATCGCCACCGTCTTCCTGGACAACGACCTGCGCATCACCAGCTTCACCCCGGCGATGACCGAGATCGTGCACCTGATCGAGAGCGACATCGGTCGCCCGCTGCATCACATCTCGCGGAAGATAGCCTATGAGGATCTCGAGCAGGACGTGCGGCGCGTGATCCGCACGCTCGGCACGATCGAGCGTGAGACGCTCAGTCCAGCCACCAACTCGCGCTACCTGACGCGCATCCTGCCCTATCGCAGCATCAACAACGTCATCGAGGGAGCCGTCGTCACCTTTCTCGACGTGACGCAGCTGTCGCGGGCCGAGGAGCGGCTGCGCGACAGCGAGGCGAGGCTGCGGGCGATCGTCGAAGGCAT
>JBQCFH010000077.1:0-5567 GCA_051959385.1 Rhizobiaceae bacterium
CATCGCAACGGCCCGCAAGCTGCTCACCATTCTCAACGCCATCATCCGAGACCAAAAGCCATGGCAAAGCGCTTGACTTCCAAGACAGTCGCTCTCCCCCGATCGACGGGGGAGAGGATGCGCCGGCCGCGATCGCAGGCACCCCTCCTCTCCCCTTTTGAGGGGGAGAGGTGCCGAGCGAAGCGAGGCGGTGAGGGGGTAATTCTCAACGCGATTGAAATTGGAATCCCTCCGCCTTCACCGCCTCCCGAACAGCCTCTCGATGTCGGCGAGCTTCAGTTCGATATAGGTCGGGCGGCCGTGGTTGCAGGTGCCGGAGCCCGGCGTCGCTTCCATTTGCCTCAGTAGCGCGTTCATCTCCTCCGGCTTCAGCCGCCTTCCGGAACGCACCGAGCCGTGGCAGGCCATGGTCGCGGCGATGCGGTCGATGCGCTCCTTCAGCGTGTCGGCGGTGTCGCTTTCGGCGATCTCGTCGGCGATGTCGAGGAGAAGCCGCCGCGGGTCGGTCTCGCCGAGCATCGCCGGCGTCTCCCGCACCGCGATCGCGCCCGGCCCGAAGCGCTCGATGCCGAGGCCGAACCGCGCCAGCGTCTCCGCATGCGCCGCAAGCCGCTCCGCCTCCTCCTCCGGCAGGTCGACGATTTCCGGAATGAGCAGCATCTGCGCCTTCAGCGGGCGCGAATGCAGCGCATTTTTCAGCGCCTCGTAGATGAGGCGCTCATGCGCAGCGTGCTGGTCGACGATAACGAGCGAATCCTCCGTCTGCGCGATGATGTAGTTCTCGTGCACCTGCGCGCGCGCCGCCCCGAGCGGCATGGCGTAAAGTTCGGGCGTCGGCTCGGCGGCCGCGGCGCGCGCATCGGCGCTGGCCGGCGCCTCCAGCACGGCCTGCTCCCCCTCGCCGAAGCCGCTCGCGAGCGGGCGCTGCGGCGAACGCGGGAAGTCGAAGCCCGAAGCAGGCATCGGCCGCCACGGCTGATGGTAGCGCGGGCTGCCCGCATGGCCGGCATGGCCGAATGGCGTCGCGCCGGGCCGGAACGCCGCGTTCATGGCGGCGGCGCCGGCCGTGTTGGTGCGGATGCCGGCTTCCGCCAGCGCCTGTCTGATGCCGCCGACGATCAGCCCGCGCACGAGGCCGGGATCGCGGAAGCGCACGTCCGCCTTGGCCGGATGCACGTTGACGTCGACCAGCGCCGGATCGAGATCGAGGAAAAGCACGGTGACGGCATGCCGGTCGCGCGGCAGCACGTCGGCGAAGGCGCCGCGTATGGCGCCGGCGATCAGCTTGTCGCGCACCGGCCGGCCGTTCACATAGGCATATTGCGAGAGCGCGTTGGCGCGGCTGAAGGAGGGGATAGAGATACGCCCGGAAAGCCGTACGCCCTCGCGCTCGGCGTCTATGGCGATCGAGTTCTCGGGGAAATCCTTGCCGATCACCTGCGCGATGCGGCGCAGCAGCCGGTCCTCGCCATCGCCGCCGGCGAATTCCGTGACCGGACGGTCCGGCGAGGAATAGGCGAAACGCACGCGCGGAAAGGCGATGGCGATGCGCTTGACCACGTCGGCTATGGCGCTCGTCTCGGCGCGCTCGCCCTTCATGAATTTCAGCCGCGCCGGCGTGGCGAAGAAGAGGTCGCGCACCTCGACGAGCGTACCGGGATTGGCCGGCGCCGGCCGCACGGCGGAAACTTCGCCGCCGCTGACATGGATTTCCGCCCCGGAACCCGCATCCGCCGTGCGCGAGCGGATCGTCAGCTTGCCGACCGAGCCGATCGAGGGCAGCGCCTCACCGCGGAAGCCGAGCGAGCGGATATCGTGCAGGTCGCCCGTGAGCTTCGAGGTGCAATGCCTTGCCACGGCGAGCGGCAGTTCCGCTTCGGGAATGCCGCAGCCATCGTCCGAAACGCGGATGAGCCCGAGCCCGCCGCCGGAAACGACCACCTCCACCCGGGTCGCGCCGGCGTCGAGCGCGTTCTCGACCAGCTCCTTGACCACGCTCGCCGGCCGCTCGATCACCTCGCCGGCGGCGATCTGGTTGATCATCGTGTCGGAAAGCTGTCGAATAGCCATGATGGAATTATAGGAGGATTCGGAAAGGGTCGCGAGTGCGGGCCGCCATCCTCGATCGAGCCATACGGGAAAGTGAATGAGATATCTGCCGGCCGCCTCAATCCTGCTCGTCCTCTCCGGCCCCGCCTTCGCCGGGCCGCCCGCGGATGCCGTCCGCTATTTCTATCGCAACATCGGCTCGGAGACCGAGCCCGACAATCGCGGCCGCTTCACCAGCGCGGCCGAGGCCGCGCTCGACATCAACGAGCAGGCGGCGAGCGCCGGCGGCGGGTCCTGCATCGATTTCATCCTCGCCCTCGACAGCCAGGATCTGGATCAGGGCGAGATCGATGCCTCGCTCAACCTGACGGAAGCGGTGAGCGGGCCGACCGCCCTGGTGACGGCCGATTTCACGCTCTTCCGCCAGCCGCACCGGGTGGAGTGGTCGCTGCAGCAGGTCGATGGCGTCTGGAAGGTGGCGGACATCGCCTCGCAAGCTGGCGGCTGGCGGCTGAGCACGCTGAAGTGCCGGTAAGCGATGGAATTGCCCCTCACCCTACCCTCTCCCCGTGAAGAACGGGGAGAGGGGGCGCGAGCGTTGCGGCCAGCTTCCTTCTCCCCGCTCGCGGGGAGAAGGTGCCGGCAGGCGGATGAGGGGCGACGATTGTCGAGCCTGAACCGTTCTACCCCCTCCCGCGATAGGGCGGGACGCCGGTGTCCGGCAGCCATGCGCCTTCGGGCGGTGCGCCCGTCTGCCAGAAGACGTCGATCGGTATGCCCCCGCGCGGATACCAGTAGCCGGCGATGCGCAGCCAGAGCGGCCTTGCCGCCTCCACCATCCGCCGCCCGATCATGATTGTGCATTCCTCATGGAAGGCGCCGTGATTGCGGAAGGAGGTGAGGAAGAGCTTGAACGATTTAGATTCGACCAGGAGCCCGTCCGGCGCATAGTCGACAACGATATGGGCGAAGTCCGGCTGGCCGGTGACCGGGCAGAGCGAGGTGAATTCGGGGCAGGTGAGGCGGACGATGGCTGGCGGACCGTCCTGCCCGGCGAAGGGAACGGTCTCGAGCACGGCCTCCTCGGGCGAGGCGGGCTGCGCCACTTTCGCGCCAAGCTGCGTCAGCGATTTCGTATCGGTCATGCGCCGGCTCCTTGAACGGCCTCCACGCCGCATCCTTCGCCATAGGGCGGCGCGGGGGGCCGCGCAATTGCAAAGATGAGCCGGTTCGGCTGCCGACGTGGAGAAAAGCGCGGCTTGCGGCAGCGCTGACGGCCAAAAAAGGTGAAACGCGCGAACGGCTTATCGCGACGGAGCCGCGTTTCAAGTCGTCGCTTCGTCAACCAGGTTCCGTGGACAGTCAAGTTGCCGGCCGTTTTGGGCACGCTCCACGCGGCCTACGCCCGCTTGCCTTCGTGCACCGTCAGCGTCGGCTTCCTGCGCGTGCGCGCCTCCAGCCATTGCCCCGCCTGTGGACCCGGCATCGGGAAGGCGATCGAATAGCCCTGCACATGCTCGCAGCCGAGCGCCAGCAGCGAACTCAGCTCCTCCTCGGTCTCCGCGCCCTCGGCGATGATCGAGATGCCGAGGCCGCGCGCGAGTTCCGTGATGGCGCGCACGATCTTGGTGTTGTCGTCGTTGCTGTCGATGTTCTGCACGAAGCGGCGGTCGATCTTCAGCCGGTCGATCTCGTTCGGATTGACATGGCTGAGCGAGGCGTAGCCGGTGCCGAAATCGTCGAGTTCCAGGTGCACGCCGGCCTTGCGGATGGCGCGCAGCGCCGCGGCGATGCCGGTCTTCTCGTCGTCGAGGATGACGGATTCGACGATTTCCAGCGAAAGCCTCTTCGGCGGCAGGCCGTTTTCTTCGAGCGTGCGGAAAAGGAACGCCACGAAATCGGGCTCGCGCAGTTCCGCCCCCGAGACGTTGACCGCCAGGCGGCCGAATTCCATTCCGGACCTGTACCATTCGGCGGCCTGGGCGATCGCCTTCTCGATGACGATCCTGCCGATCTCCGCCATCAGCTTCGCCTTTTCCGCGACCGGGATGAACTCCGAGGGCGGCACGAGGCCGCGTCCGGGGTGCTCCCAGCGCGCCAGCGCCTCGACGCCGGCCACCGCCGAGCTCGTCAGCGAGACCTGCGGCTGGAAATGGACGGAGAACGCCTTCGCGGCGATCGCCTCCCTGAGGTCGTGTTCGAGCTGCTTGCGATGATCGAGCTCCTTCCGGAGTTCGTCGGAGAAGAAGGAGTAATGGCCGCCGCCGAGCCGCTTGGCGGAGTAGAGCGCCAGATCGGCATGCACGAGCAGGTCTTCCGCGTTGTCGGCGTCGACGGGGTAGACGGCGATGCCGCCGCTCGCCCCCGGATGGATGGTGGCGCCGCCGAAATCCATCGGCTCGTTGACCTTGTCGAGGATGCGCCGCGCCAGAGCGTTGATGTCTTCGGTCGTGCCGGCGGCATTGAGGATCATGACGAACTCGTCGCCGCCGAGCCTGACGCACAGATCCGACGCGCGGCAGGAGGCGCGCATGCGCTCGGCCGTCTTGACCAGCACGAAGTCGCCGGCTGCGTGGCCAAGCGTGTCGTTTATCTGCTTGAAGCGATCGAGGTCGAGTTGCAGCACGGCGAGCCGCTCGCGTCGCCGCGCGGCGACCTTCAGCAGGCTGTCGAAATGGTCGATCAGGAAGGCGCGGTTGTAAAGCCCGGTCAGCCCGTCATGGACCGCGATGAAGGCCATCGAATTATGCGCGTCCATGAGGTCGGTGGTCCTGCGGCGGATCATCTCGCTCATCGGCCGGAAGATGAAGAGCGCGACGATGATTATGACGCCCATCGTGGCGTAGAAGAGATAGAGATGCAGC
Source organism: Rhizobiaceae bacterium (assembly GCA_051959385.1). Classification (GTDB taxonomy): domain Bacteria; phylum Pseudomonadota; class Alphaproteobacteria; order Rhizobiales; family Rhizobiaceae; genus Mesorhizobium_L. The sequence continues at coordinate 4,914 of JBQCFH010000077.1, forward strand.
GAAAGCATCCGGTCGAGCCGGGCGTTGGTCAGCTCCGACATCCGCTGCTCCAGCGCGGCATAGCCGGCCAGGGTCGAGCGGGCGGCGGCCTCGTTCAGGTTCGAGCGTGCGGCCTGGGCGCGGTCGGCATGCCCAAATCCGGAAACGGCCTGCGATTCCAGAACGGTCGCGAGTCCGCGCGCATTGGCGGCGAGGCTGGTCGAATAATGGTCGAGCCGGTAGGGCTCGGCGTAGAGGACGCGCGCGATGCCGGCGGTTTCATCCTTGCCGTCGGCCTTTATCTCGACGGCGAGGCCGGACACGAGCCGGTTGTAGCTCGATTCGAATTCGTTGTTGGCCGCTTCGAGCGCCCTCACCAGGCGGAACTGTTCGGCCGCCGGCGCGCGGTCGATTGCGTTGGACAGCAGGATGACCCGTTGCGACAGCGCCTTCTGTTCGGAAACGAGCGACAGGAGCCGCATGTCGGCCCGGTGCTCGTTCATCATCTGCTGCAGGAGAACGTAGGACGCCATTGCCATCAGCGCGATGATCGCGAGCGCGATCCAGTACGCGCTCTTGATGATCACGATCAGCTTGCCGGTCGCGCTACCTGGTTTCGGCTCTGCCATGTGCACCTCGCATCCCGTGCCCGACGCTGCGGCGGATTGCGTGAAA